>NZ_JBKJPP010000180.1:0-28561 GCF_046595215.1 Lapillicoccus sp.
GCTATCCCTAGTACGAGAGGACCGGGATGGACGAACCTCTGGTGTGTCAGTTGTCCTGCCAAGGGCACCGCTGATTAGCTACGTTCGGAAGTGATAACCGCTGAAAGCATCTAAGCGGGAAGCACGCTTCAAGATGAGGTTTCCATGGACTCAGGTCCGAGAGGCTCCCAGCTAGACTACTGGGTTGATAGGCCAGACGTGGAAGCACAGTAATGTGTGTAGCTGACTGGTACTAATAAGCCGATAACTTGATACAACAAAGATGTTACGCGTCCACTGTGTAGTTCCCGAGATACGGTCGGGAAACTACGTTCGACCACTCCCAGCGCGTGGGTGGCGAACACCGAAAGATATCTCCATAGAGTTTCGGCTGTCATAGCGAAGGGGAAACGCCCGGCTCCATTCCGAACCCGGAAGCTAAGCCCTTCAGCGCCGATGGTACTGCACTGGTTACGGTGTGGGAGAGTAGGACGCAGCCGGACAACCATTCACAGACGCCCTACCCGGAGACATCCAGGTAGGGCGTCTGTGGCTGCCCCCGCGCGGGGCCCGGTGGTGTCGGCGACGACGTGGCTGCCGCCGTAGGGTGGGGTCCGTGCTGAGGACAAGGGTGGCCGTCGTGGCCGGCAAGGCTGCGCGCAGGGCCGCGAGGTTCCGGGGCGGGGGGTCGGCCCTGCCGGGCCTCGTGGTCGAACGAATCGACCCGGCGTTCCTCGCGCACGCCCTGAGCGGCGTGAGCGGCGGGATCCTCGTGGTCACCGGCACCAACGGCAAGACGACCACGACGAAGATGCTGGCGGCGCTGATGCGGGCCCACGGTAGGGCGGTCTTCACGAACCCGACGGGGAGCAACTTCACTCGCGGCGTCATCTCCTCGATGTTGGGCGAGGTGGCGCTCTCCGGTCGCATCGAGGCCGATGTCGCGATCCTTGAGCTCGACGAGTGGCACGCGCTGCAGTTCGCCAAGGTGGTCAGGCCGACCCATGCCCTGCTGCTGAACGTGGCGCGTGACCAGCTGGACCGCTTCGCCGAGATCGACACCACGGCCAGGCTGCTCGCCTCCCTGGCCTCGCAGACGACCACGGGGGTGGTCCTGAACCGCGACGACTCGTTCGTGGCGCGGGTCAGGGGCCAGCTCGGCAGCGACGTCGCGGTGCGCTACTTCGGTGTCGACCCGGCCGTCGCCGACGACCTGCCCCCCCTGCACGAGGCCGACGTGCGTTTCGACGACGACTTCAGCCCCCCCCACCCCACCCCGGCCGACGGGCTGCTCCATCCCCTCACGGAACGCCGCTTCTCGGTGACGTTCGGGCAGGGCAGCGTCGGACCCGTCGAGCTGCGGCAGCGGGGACTTGCCGCCATGATCAACGCCACCGCGGCGATGACGACCGCGCGGATGCTGCTCGGCGACGACTTCGACGAGGCCCGCGCGCTCGAGGCGCTGGCCGCCGTGACGCCCCCCTTCGGCCGGGGTGAGGTCATCGACGCCGGCGGGCACCCGCTCGAGCTCGTCCTCGTCAAGAACCCCGCCGGGTTCACCGTCGCCCTCGGGACCTACGGCGCCGAGCCGGTCACGACGATGATCGCCATCAACGACGACTACGCCGACGGCCAGGACGTCTCGTGGCTCTACGACGTGAGCTTCGAGTCGTTGCGGCGCCAGGGGGTGGCCCTGACCAGCGGCGTCCGCGGCTACGACATGGCGCTGCGGCTCGACTACGACGACGTCCGGGTCGAGGCGATCATCCCCGACCTGGCCGAGGGCCTCGAGACCTTCCTCGCGGCATATCCGCGTCAACCACGGCGGATCTTCTGCACCTACACGGCGATGATGAGGCTGCGCCGGCTGCTGGCCGCGCGCTACCACCTGGCGAACTTCGGCGAGGAGCCGGCATGACGAGCAAGGGCCTGATCACGCTCGTGCACCTCTACCCCCGGGAGATGTCGATCTACGGCGACCTCGGCAACACGCGGTGTCTCGCCTCCCGGATCCGGCGCCACGGGTATGACGTGGCCGTCCACGACCACCACCCCGGCTCGGACCTGCCGGACGAGCCCCACCTCTTCCTCGGCGGCGGCGGGCAGGACTCCGGACAGTCGCGGGTCGAGGACGATCTCGCGCTCATCGCCGACCGGCTCCGGGGCTGGGCGTCCGCCGGCGTGCCGATGATCATGATCTGTGGGATGTACCAGCTCTTCGGCAACGCCTTCATCACGATCGAGGAGCGGGAGCTGCCCGGGCTGGGGATCCTCGACGTGACCACCCGTGGGAACGCCACCAGGATGATCGGCGGCGTCGTCCTCGACACGGCCTTCGGCGAGGTCGTCGGCTTCGAGAACCACTCCGGGTCAACGGTGCTCGGCGCCGGGCAGGCCGCGTTCGGCAGCGTCCGGGCGGGCAGCGGCAACAACGGCCGGGACGGCACCGAGGGCGCGGTGACCGGCAACGTCATCGGGTCCTACCTGCACGGTCCGATCCTGCCGGCCAACCCCCGGCTCGCGGACCACCTGATCGCGGGCGCGGCCGAACGGGCGACCGGGCGCCCGTTCGAGCCCGGCGACCTCGACGACGCGGTCGCCGACCAGGCGCGGCAGCGGCAGGTCCGGCGGCTCGTCAGGGCCTGACGGGGCAGAGGCCTTCCGGGCGTCCGCCGGGACGAACTTGGGGCTGGCCAGCCACGCGAGCCACCCGATCGCCCCGAGGGGGACCTCGAAGAAGTGCACGTAGAGCGAGTAGAGGACGACCCCGGCGGTGGCCTGCGCCGGGTCGGCGCCCCACCCGACGAGGAGCGCGGCGACGCCGGTCTCGGAGATGCCGACCCCACCGGGCGTGACGCCCACGCTGGTCAGCAGCCGGCTGAGGGCAAAGGCGAAGAACATGTAGGCGAAGGGCAGCTGGACCCCGACCGTGTTGAGACAGAACCAGAAGAGCAGGTAGTTCATGCCGAAGAAGCCGATGAGGCCGAACGTCATCTGCAGCCACCCGGTCCGCACGACCGAGATGGTCTGGGCCCGCTGGTCGATGACGTGGTGGGTGAACCCCACGTCCGTCGTCGTGCCCCGGCGAAACGGCCGGGCCGCGGACTCGAGCACCGTCCCGACCCGGAACGCCATCCGCTGCGACGACAGCACGGAGATGAACAGGCCGAGGACGATCACCCCCCCGATCGCGCCCGCGGCGGCGGCCCGCATCACGGCCGGGTTGAGCTGCCCGGCACCGAGGAGCATGGCGACGATGCCGATGATGGGCAGCAGCAGGCGGGACATGGCGTTCCAGACGCCGGAGACGATGATCGACGTCGAGATGTCGCGCCGGGTGAAGCCCCACGACCGCAGCTGCTTGTAGGTCGCGGCCACCCCCGCGGCGCCCCCGGCGGGCAGGAGGTTGCCGACCGCAGACCCGGACACGTTGACGATCAGCGCCTTGAGGTGTCCGAGGCCGGGCAGCGAGCCGGTCAACGTGAAGGTGTAGAGCCACAGGCCGGACATCATGATGAGCATCAGGCCGGCGGCGGTGGTGGGCGGGATGCCGCTCAGGACGTGCCACACGGCCCCCCACGTCGTGTGCGCGAAGTGGGGCAGGGCCCACCCGAGCAGCCCGACGGCCAGGCCGAGCCCGACGACGACCTGCAGGGCCCGGGTCACCCGCGCCCGCCGCGGCCCGCCCATCGCCTCAGCCTCCGAAGACATCGCGCGAGATCCTCGAGCCGGGGGGCCGCGCGGCGTCGACGAACCACTCGCGGCCGAAGACGAGGTCGAACAGCGGACGCGGGATCCGCAGGAACGCCGCGAGAGTCCGGTCGGCGCCGCCGTCGGCCGAGGACTGCGACGCGTGGGCGCGCATCGAGGCCCGCTTCTGCGCGGCATACCGACGCACGTCGATGCGGTGGGTGATCGCCGAGCGCGGGCTGTAGGCCCGCTCGAAGGATGTCGGGTCGAAGTCGGGGGGGAAGCGGTAGATCCTCGCCGCGAGGCGCAGTCCGCGCAGGATCGCGTCGCGGGGCACCGTCGCCTGCAGGACGGTGCCGATCCCGGCGAGCTCGGCCGCCCGGGCACCGACGTGGTGGACCTTGACGTGGTCCTGGTGCCCGTAGCCGCCGTTGCGGTCGTAGGTCAGCAGGACGTCGACGTGCTCCTCGCGCAGGATGGCGGCCAGCCGCTCGGCGGCCTCCTCGGTGTCCGCCCGGACGAAGCGGACCTGGCCCGGCGGGTCGGGCTCGACGACCGGGCCGAGGCCGCTGTCGGCATAGCCGAGGTGCTCCACCCGGGCCACGCCGAGCGCCCTCGCGCTCGCCCGCAGCTCCGCCATCCGCCGCTGGCCGAGCGACCCGTCGCCCGTATATGCCGCGGAGGCGAGCCCGAGCTCGCCGTCCGTCGCCACGACGACGACCACCCGGTGGCCCTCGGCGGCGGCACGCGCCATCGTCCCCGAGGTGAGCAGGGCCTCGTCGTCCGGGTGGGCGTGGAACGCGAGCAGTGTGTGTCCCATGTGGCCTCCATAGTGGCCCATGACATGCTCGCAGGTGTGAAGGTTGCCCTCTTGTCGGACTGCTATCTCCCCCGTCTGGGTGGCATCGAGGTGCAGGTGCACGACCTGGCGGCCCGTCTCGTGCAGCGGGGGCACCGCGTGGAGGTGTTCACGGCGACTCCGGGGAGCCACGGTGAGCGCTACGGCGGGACGGAGGTCGTCGACGGCGTCACCGTCCACCGAATGGCGCTGCAGCTGCCGTGGGACCTGCCGGTCAACCCGTGGGCCCCGGTGCAGATGCGCAAACGGCTGGCGGACGTCGACGTGGTCCACGTGCACATGGGCGTGATCAGCCCGTTCGCCGTGGACGGCGCGCTCCTGGCGACCCGGATGGGGCTGCCCACCGCCATGACGTGGCACTGCATGCTCGACGGGTTGGCCCCGGTGGTGTCGGCGCTGGGGGTGGTCCGTCACTGGGCGCGGCGCGGGATGGCGATGAGTGCCGTGTCGGACGTCGCCGCCGCCCCGTTGCGCCGGATCTTGGGCACGTCGGCCGAGGTGGCGGTGCTGCCCAACGGGATCGACGTCGACGCATGGCGCCCGACGCGCTGCCCGCCGGACGACGGGACGGTCCGCATCGTGACGGCGATGCGGCTGGCCGGGCGCAAACGGCCGGTGCCGATGTTGCGGGTCGTCCGGCGCGCCCGCGAGCTCGTGCCGCAGGAGGTCGGCCTGCACGTGGAGGTCCTCGGTGAGGGACCGGCCCGAGCCACGGTGGAGCGGTTCGTCCACGAGCACGCGATGGCCGGCTGGGTCAGCCTGCCCGGCCGGGTCAGCCGGGACGAGCTCAAGCTGAGGTATGCCGCCGCAGACATCTACATCTCGCCCGGCAAGCTCGAGTCCTTCGGCATCGCGGCGCTCGAGGCGCGCACGGCCGGATTGCCGGTGGTCGGCCGACAGGGCTCTGGCGTCGGCGAGTTCGTCACGGACGGCGTGAACGGCTACCTCGCGCGGGACGACGACGCCATGGCGACTGCGCTCGCGAGGCTGGCTTCCGACGCCCCGCTGCGGGCCTCGATGACGGCTCACAACCTCGACCACCGACCCGCGCAGGACTGGGAGAGCGTGGCCGCGAAGGCCGAGGGGGAATACCTGCGTGCCATCGGCTCGAGGGCGCGTCGATGACCCACCGGGAGCGGGTCGACCAGGCGGCCGTCTGGGTGGTCGGGGTGGAGGAGGGCACCGAGCGGCTGAGATTCCGGCTCGAGCACGGTCTCGATCCGGAGGAGGGCCTGCGAGCGCGGGGGTTCATGTCCGTCAGGGCGGATCGCGTCGAGGGAGAGTCGCGTCCGCACGAGCTGCGGCTGGTCTACCGGGTGCGGCCACAGGACGGCACACCGGCGGACACGGCGCCGGCCCCGGGGCGGCCGCGGGTGGACGCCGGTCTCGTGCGCGCTCCGGAGGAGGCCCCGGTGCGCCACCAGCGCGTGGCCGCGTATGCCGTCGTGCTCAGCGAGCGTGGTGTGCTGCTCAGCCAGATGTCCGGCCGGACCAACGCCCGCGGTTCGTGGGGCCTTTGCGGTGGCGGGGTGGATCCCGGAGAGCTGCCGGAGGAGGCGCTGCACCGCGAGGTCCGGGAGGAGAGCTCCCAGCTGATCGAGGTGTCCGGGCTCGCGCGGATCAGCACCCGGCACTGGGTCGGTCGGGCACCGCACGGACGGCTCGAGGACTTCCAGGCGATCCGGATCATCTATCGCGCCACCTGCTCCGAGCCGACCGACCCGGTCGTCCTCGACGTGGGGGGCACGACCGAGGCGTCTGCGTGGGTGAGCGTCGCACAGGTGCCGCAGCTCCCGCTCACCCCCGGCTGGCGCGACATCATCGTCCCCCTCCTGGCTGCCCATCAGTGACGGCGTCGCAGCAGCATTCCCGCGATGCCGACCATGGCACTCACGAGACCCACGGCGATGAGCACACCCGGCCCGATGCCGGAGAGCTGGCTGGCCCGGAACGCGGAGACCTCGCTCGCCAGGACGCCACCGGCCACGAGCATGACGAGCACCCCCAGGAGGATCAGGCCCCAGTTGGGGCCCGCCGGACCCGACGGTGGGGCGGTCGAGATGGGCTGCGTCGCAGGGTCGGTCATGGCGCCTCCTCGATGATGGTCAGGTCGCCCAGGCCGAGATCGACGTTGAGGGTCACGGCGGTCGCTCCCGCACCGACGACGAAGGGCTTCTCGGCGTCGGTGCCGACGCCGGCCCCGGCCTCGACCGTCCTGCCGTCGCGGGTCATGCTCAGCTGGCCCGCCCCGACGCGTGCCGTCGTCGTGGCCCGCACCCCCGGGGGGACGTAGATCGTGAGGTTGCCGAGGCCCTGGGCGACCGTGATCACCTGGTTGGCCGTGGCCCCGTCGAGGTGGAGCGTGGCGTCTCCGGCGCCGAGCCGGAAACCGCCGTCGGGCTGGGCGGAGGCGACCCACGCGCGGTCGCCGACCCCCGACCGGACGACGCCCGGCGCCCCCGCGGGGACCGCCACCGTCGCGACGGCCAGCGCCGTGACGAGGAAGCCGGTGAACCCGGCTCGACGTCCTGCCAGGCCGATCAGGATGAGCCCGGCCCCGGCCGCCCCGAGCGCGCAGGTCAGCCCGATCACCTGAGGGTCGCTGGCCCAGGCCTGGTCGGTGGCGAGGAGGGTGCCGCCGCCGTAGGCCGCGACGGCCAGACCAGCCGTGAGGAGCAGGCCGAGCAGGCCCGCCCGCGGACGGCGCGTTGGGGTGTGTCGCACGGCCCCGGTGACGGCGCCGGTGCGGCCGGGTCCCATCGGGTGCGGGGCTGCGCCGGGAGGGACAGACCCCGGGGCCGGGCCCACGGCATACGCCGCGGTGGGGTCTGTGGAGGGGTGGCCCCAGGGGACTCCGCTGCTGCGTCCTCGAGACCGCAGCGTCCACCAGACGAAGAGCCCGATGGGGAGCAGGACGGTCCACAGCCAGGTGCGGTCCGACAGCTCGCCGAGGACGCCGATGCCGATGGCGACGAGGAGCATGATGGCCCGGGCGTCGCCGTGCCGCACGCCTTTCTCGGCGAGGATGTCGCCGTCCGGGCCGGGCAGCAGGGCCCACGCGATGAGGTAGAGCAGCAGCCCGAAGCCGCCGAAGACGATGAGCAGGAGCAGGCCACCGCGCAGCAGCACGGGATCCACGCCGAGGCGTCGGGCCAGGCCGGAACACACCCCGGCCAGCCACTTGTTGTCCGTGTCGCGACGGATGCCCGTCCCGCGCAGCCACGCGAAGAAGCCGTCGAGGCCTCGCTGCTGCGACGCCGGGTGATCGCTCATGCCTCCATCGTGCTGGCGGGCGCCGGGCGCGGCCATGAGGGTCGACCCTGACGTGACCCTGAACCGACCCCGAAGGGTGGCGACGCCAGCGAGGAGATGGGTCAGGATGGGGTCGTGGCCGAATCCCCGAGCACTCCCGAGCTGCGGCGCCTCTACCGCTCCACCGGTGACCGGTGGGTCGCCGGCGTCTGCGGGGGCATCGCGGAGCACCTGGGAGTGAGCTCCGGTCTGGTCCGGGTCATCGCCGTCATCGCGGGGGTCGCCGGTCCGGGACTCTTCGTCTACGGCTTCTTCTGGGCGATGACCCGTCCGGACACCGCCGCACCGGGGGGGCCGGCCTCGACCGTCGCACCACGACGGGAGCTGCACCGCAACCAGATGCTCCTCATTGCTGGGGCTGCGGTCCTCGTCCTGGGACTCGGGTGGGCCGGCCCGCTCGAGCAGGTCGGGAGGCACCTCGGGTTCGTGGTCCCCGTCGTCGCGGTGGCCGCGGGCGCCTTTCTCGCGTGGTCGCAGCTGGACGACACCGAGCGTGGCCGCTGGGTCGCCCGCTCGCGCCGCGGCAAGGTCCTGACGGTCGCCCGGCCCCTCATCGGGCTGGCACTGACGATGACCGGCGTGGTCGCCATGGCGACGCAGGGCCGAGGCTTCGACGTCGTGTGGAGCACGGCGCTCGCCGCGTTCGCCGTGCTCGTCGGGGCGAGCGTCATCGCCGCCCCGTGGGTCGTGCGGATGTGGCAGGGCCTGCAGCACGAGCAGACCGAGCGGATCCGGGCCACCGAACGCGCCGACATCGCCGCGCACCTGCACGACTCCGTCCTGCAGACCCTCGCGCTGATCCAGCGCCGCGCTGACGACCCCGCCACGGTGGTGCGGCTGGCGCGCTCGCAGGAGCGCGAGCTGCGGACCTGGCTGTATGCCGACGAGTCCGCCTCCGCGGACAGCCTCGCGACGGCGGTGGCGTCGGTGGCCCACGAGGTCGAGGACGAGCACGGGGTGCCGATCGACCTGGTGATCACCGGCGACCGACCGCTCGACCCGGGCGGGGAGGCGTTGGTCAAGGCGAGCCGTGAGGCCATGCTCAACGCCGTGCGTCACGGCCTGGGCCCCGTCTCGACCTACGTCGAGATCGGGCCGCTGGGGGTGGAGGCGTTCGTTCGTGACCACGGCGAGGGCTTCGACCTCGATGGCGTCGCCGACGACCGGCTCGGGGTGCGTGCCTCGATCCTCGCTCGGATGTCCCGCCACGGCGGCGCGGCGCGGATCCGCCGGCTCGAGCACGGCACCGAGGTCGAGCTGACCCTGCCCCCGTCGGGTGGCCGCACCGAGGCGGCTACCCCGCCGGGGACGATGCCCCAGACCTCCCTCGTCACGCACCCTTCCACCCCAGGAGAACCGGCATGAACGCCCCGATCCGCCTTGTCCTCGTCGACGACCACCGGATGTTCCGGTCCGGGGTGAAGACCGAGCTCGACCCGGCGATGACCGAGGTGGTCGGTGAGGCGCCCGACGTGGACACGGCAGTGTCGATCATCATGAGCACGAAGCCCGACGTCGTCCTGCTCGACGTGCACCTGCCCGGCGGCAACGGCAACGGTGGGGTCGACGTCATCGGCGGCTGCCGGGGGGTCGAGACCGCGGCCGGGCAGCCGGTGCGTTTTCTCGCGCTCTCGGTCTCCGACGCCGCCGAGGACGTCATCGCCGTGATCCGGGCCGGCGCCCGCGGCTACGTCACCAAGACCATCAGCGGCAACGACCTCAAGACGGCGATCCGGCGGGTCGCCGACGGTGACGCCGTGTTCAGCCCCCGGCTGGCCGGGTTCGTCCTCGACGCCTTCGGGGCGGCGGCGGGAGAGATCGCCGAGGTCGACGAGGAGCTCGACCGTCTCTCGGCCCGTGAGCGCGAGGTCATGCGCCTCATCGCCCGCGGCTACCAGTACAAGGAGGTCGCGAAGACGCTCTTCATCTCGGTGAAGACCGTGGAGACCCACGTGTCGGCGGTCCTGCGCAAGCTCCAGCTCTCGTCGCGCCACGAGCTGACCGCCTGGGCGATGGGACGACGGATCCTGTGACCTGAGCCCCCGGCGCGCACCTAGGCTGGCGGTCATGACTCTCGTCACCGGCATCGTGCTCGTCCTCCACCTGCTCGGGATGGCGGCCATCATCGGCAGCTGGCTCGTCACCCGACACGAGCTGCGGGTCACTCCGGCCCTGCTCTGGGGGGCCCGGGCCCAGCTCGTCACGGGGATCATCCTCGTCGGCCTGCTCCAGGCCTCCGCGGACCCCGGGGACAAGCCCAACAACGTCAAGCTCGGGGTGAAGCTCGTCGTCGCCCTCGCGGTCGTCGCGTGTGCCGAGATCGCCAACGGCCGCCAGCGCCGCGCCGACACGCCCCCCGCGACGGTGGGCGCCGCCGCAGGCAGGGGGTCGGGCACGGCGGTGGCCGCGCCCGCAGCCCCCGGCCTCGTCCAGGCGGCGGCCCTGCTCGCCGTCCTCAACGTCTGCGTCGCGGTGCTCTGGACCTGAGCCGACTGCCGGCCACGGCGCACTATGCCGTGCCCACCACCATGGGCAAGGCGCAGTGCCTTGCCGTGCCCACCACCACCATGAGCAAGGCACCGTGCGCTGCCTACCTGGGTGGGCAGGGCATAGTGCGCCGGAGGGCACGTCTCCCCTGGGGAATAGCGCCCCGGCAACCCGCCAGGTCGGGCCCAGTCCTGAGCCGGCTCAGGGGATGAGCAGCAGCTTCCCGGTGGTCGCTCGGCCTTCGAGGGCCTCGTATGCCGCGCGAGCGTCGCCGAGCCGATAGCGGCCGCCGACCTCGAGTCGCAGACTCCCGTCCGCGAGCGCGCCGAGGATCTCGGAGGCGCGCCACTCCAGCTCCTCACGGGTGGCGACGTAGTCACCCAGCTTCGGGCGGGTGAGGAACAACGAGCCCCCGGAGTTGAGCCGCTGGATGTCCAGCGGCGGCACCTGGCCGCTGGCCCCCCCGAAGAGGACGAGCATCCCGCGCGGGCGCAACGAGGCGAGCGACGCGTCGAACGTCGACTGGCCCACGCCGTCGTAGGCCACGTGGACCCCGACCCCGTCGGTCAGCTCCCGCACGGCCGCGGCGAGGTCGTCGACCCGGGTGTAGTCGATGACGTGGTCGGCGCCGAGCGCCGTGGCCTTGGCCGCCTTCTCGGCCGTGCTGGCCGTCCCGATGAGCGTCGCGCCCCTGGCCTTGACGAGCTGCACGAGCAGCTGCCCGACCCCGCCCGCGACGGCGTGGGCGAGCACGATGTCGCCGGGCTGCACGGCATACGTCGAGGTGACGAGGTAGTGGGCCGTCAGGCCCTGCAGCATTGCCGCGGCTGCCACCTCGAGGTCAAGGTCCGCGGGCACCCGCACGACCGACGCGGCCGGGAGGGTGACGCGCTCCGCGGCGCTGCCGAGGTGCTGGGCCCACGCGACGGGGTCGCCGGGAGCGAGCTCGACGCCCTCACCGACGGTCTCCACGGTCCCGGCGCCCTCGAACCCGAGAACGAACGGCGTGGTGACGGGATAGACGCCCTGGCGCTGGTAGACGTCGATGAAGTTGACCCCTGCGGCGGCGACCCGCACCGTGATCTCGCCGGGCCCGGCGTCGGCGACCTCGCAGGATTCGACGGTGAGGACCGAGGCGTCACCGTTGCGGGGGACGACGAGGGCACGGGCGGAGGTCGGGGAAGCGGTCATGGCTCGCAGCCTACGACGCGACGCCGGTCCTGACACATAACTCGACGTGTGGTGTTCCATAACGTGAGATGATGTGTCAACTGGCTTGCACGGGGCTCTCGCCGCTGCTTCGCTGGAGTCATGTCACCCGTCACGAGGCGAATGTGCGCAGGTCAGCCGGCACCGGCGACCACCTCGCGCTGCGCCGCGCTGTGTTGTCGTCGCGCCGCCTGACCAGCGCCCGACACCAGCTCGCCGGCCAGCCGCCGGCCCCACGGACGGAATGACCAGATGACGAGCAACCCCACCCACCTCGACCGCGCCCACCCACCCCGGGTCCCCGCGGCCGAGCTCGAGAGGCTGGCCCGCCAGTACGCGACGAACCCCAACCTCGAGGCCCTGCTCCGCGACACCGGGAAGCGCAGCTGGGCCCGTCTCGCCCAGGCTCCCGGCGTCGAGATCTGGGTCAACTCCTGGCCCGCGGGCGCCGAGACCGGGTGGCACGACCACGCGGGCTCCCCGGGCGCCCTCGCGGTCGCCTCCGGCAGCGTGGTCGAGGAGACCTGGGCGCTCGGGGCCGTCCAATGCCGCCGCCTGGACGAGGGCGACTCGGGCTCGTTCGACGCCGAGCACGTCCACAACGTCAGCGGCAGGGGTCAGGGTCGCTCGTTGACGGTCCATGCCTACGCGCCCCGGCTCGTCGAGATGACCGAGCACTCGCTCGGACCTGAGGGTCCCGAGCCGACCCGGACGACCCGCGAAGGAGTCGACTGGTGAACCTGACCGCGGCAACACTGACGTCGGCAACGCTGGCGCCGGCAACGCAGATACATTGGGAGACAACGCTGTTCACCGACCTCCTCGCCGAGGCGTGCCCGACGTCCGACCGGATGTCCGCCCGCGCGGCATACCAGTGGGCGCTGCACCGGCGTGCCGTGCTCGTCGACATCCGGCCGCAGGCGCAGCGCCGGGCCGGAGGGGAGGTCCACCCCGACCTCGCTCCGGTGGTCATCGATCCGGCCGTCCTGCATTGGCGCCTCGACCCGCACAGCGCGGCGCGGCTGGCGTGGGTCACACCTGAGGTCCGGGTCATCGTCCTCTGCCAAGGGGGCCGCGCCTCGTCGCTGGCGGCCGCGAGCCTCAACCGGCTCGGCCTGCGCCGTGCCACGGACGTCGTCGGGGGGATGACGGCCTGGCGCGAGGCGGGCCTGCCGGTGGCAGCAACCGGCTGAGCTGTGGATGGGAAGGGAGCGCGCGCTCGCCGGGATGGCAGGCTGGGCTCGACCGGACCAGCGGAAGGACCAGCATGGGGCGCAACAACCAGCAACGTCGGGCGGCCAAGGCGCGGGCCAGGGCGAAGGACCGCCGGTCGTCGCCAACACCGTCGGGGTCGGCGTTCGGTATGCCGGGTGCGGGCCCGAGCGGGTGGCCGTTCGCCGGGCCCACGAGCGGGTCGGTCTCGGACGACGAGCTGGCGATGAGCTGGCTCCACCGCCTGATGCGGCTCACCGACGAGGGCCAACGTGAGCGGGCCGAGGAGGCGTTCTTCGAGGTGTCCGCCAGCATCGCCACGCCCGGCGGGCGCCGCTCCCTCGTCGGCCACCTCAACCGGATGCTGACGGAGGGGGTCCAGGACGCGTGGCGACTCGGGTGGCAGCCGGCCGACCTGCTGCGCCTCGCTGCTCGCAACCTCGGGGCCATCGGCTCTGCGGTCGTGGGCGACGCCGTGGCCGCGCAGCTGGGCCGGTATGCCGCGCAGACCGTCACGCCGAGCTGGCACGACCAGCTGACGCAGGCGGGCGCCGGGGTGTGGTGGCCCCGGGACACCGACCCGCTCACCGCCCGGGCGGTGTCGACACCGGACGGCCTCGTGACCGTCCTGACCGAGGCGGTCCGGGCCGCCGACTTCCTCGCCGGCCTGCCGGGCCTGCAGCGACTCGACCCGCTGCCCGGGACGTGGCGACCGGCGCGGCATACCGGTGCCGGCAGGGGTGAGCAGGCCGCTCCGGTCGACGCGCGTCTGCTCGAGCGGGTGCGTGCCCTCCTGGCCAAGGCCGAGTCGACGACCTTCGAGGCCGAGGCGGAGACCTTCACCGCAGGCGCACAGTCGCTGATGGCGCGGCACAGCATCGACCAGGCGATGCTCGCGGCCTCCGGTGAACGCCGCTCCGACGACGGTCCGACCGCCCGCCGGGTCGGGATCGACCGGCCCTACGAGACGCCGAAGGTGCTCCTGCTCGACGCCGTGGCCACCGCCAACCGGTGCCGCACGGTGTGGTCGGAGTCGCTCGGCTTCGTCACCGTCATCGGCTTCGCGAGCGACCTCCAGGCGAGCGAGACGATCTTCACGTCCCTGCTCCTGCAGTCGACCCGGGCGATGACGCGCCACGGCAGCCGGACGACCCGTGGGGGGCAGTCCCGGACCCGCTCGTTCCGGCAGTCCTTCCTGACGGCCTTCGCGCACCGGATCGGGCAACGACTGAGCGGGGTGACCGAGGAGGAGACGGCGAGCGCGCGCGCCCGCGAAGGCGGTGCCGAGACCCGGCGCGCCGGGCCGAGCCGCGACCTCGTCCACGTCCTGGCCGAGCGGGCCACCGAGGTGGACGCGACCGTCGACGCGCTCTTCCCGCAGATGGTGCACCGCTCCGCGGGCTCGGCGAACGACCACGAGGGCTGGTGGGCGGGCGTTAAGGCGGCCGACAGCGCGACCCTCTTCGGGGCGGCCGAGCAGCTCGAGGCGGGAGGCTGAGACGCGGGACCTGGCCCGGGCTCGCCGCTCGGCGACTGCGGTGCTGTCGGGTCGGCGACGTAGGCTTGCCGGTGACATGAGCACCCTCTTCGACGATCTCGACCTGCCCACCCCGCACCCGGTCGGCCGCCCGTCCGACGTCGATGCGTCGGGCGTGCCGACGTGGGCCAGCGCGGGTGGTGAGCCGCCCGTGGACGAGGCAGCCCGGCATACCCGCCTCGACCCCGAGGCCCTGTTGACGGGCCTGAACCCGCAGCAGCGCGCAGCCGTCGTCCACCAGGGGCCACCGCTGCTGATCGTCGCGGGCGCCGGGTCGGGCAAGACGCGGGTGCTCACCCACCGGATCGCCTACCTCCTGGCCGCGCGGGCGGTCCAACCCGGCCAGGTCCTGGCCATCACCTTCACCAACAAGGCCGCCGGCGAGATGAAGGAGCGGGTGGCCGAGCTGATCGGGCCGCGCGCGCGGGCGATGTGGGTCCTGACCTTCCACTCGGCCTGCGTGCGGATCCTGCGCCGTGAGGCGACCCGGCTCGGCCTGAAGTCCACCTTCTCGATCTACGACGCCGCCGACAGTCAGCGGCTGATGTCCATGGTCATGCGTGACCTCGACCTCGACCCGAAGCGCTACCCCGCGCGGGCGTTCGCCCACGCCGTGAGCAACCTCAAGAACGACCTCGTCGACGAGGAGACGTATGCGTCGCAGGTCACCGAGGGCAGCCACCACGACCGGATGGTGGCAGACGCCTACAGCTCCTACCAGCGGCGCCTGCGCCAGGCCAACGCCCTCGACTTCGACGACCTGATCATGACGACGGTCCACCTGCTCCAGGCCTTTCCCGAGGCAGCGGAGCACTACCGGCGGCGGTTTCGTCATATCCTCGTCGACGAATACCAGGACACCAACGTCGCGCAGTACCAGCTCGTCAAGGAGCTCGTCGGCCCGGCGCTGCCCGAGGGCGCGCCGGCGCATGCCGTCCCGCCGGGCGAGCTGTGCGTGGTCGGTGACGCCGACCAGTCGATCTACGCCTTCCGCGGCGCGACGATCCGCAACATCGTCGAGTTCGAGCAGGACTACCCCGACGCGCGCACGATCCTGCTGGAGCAGAACTACCGCTCGACCCAGACCATCCTGCGCGCCGCGAACGCCGTCATCGCCCGCAACGAGAGCCGGCGCGCCAAGAACCTGTGGACCGACTCGGGCGACGGCGTGCGGATCGTCGGCTACGTGGCCGACAGCGAGCACGACGAGGCGGCCTTCGTCGCCCGCCAGATCGACGCACTGCAGGACTCCGACGGGGTCAAGCCCAAGGACGTGGCGATCTTCTACCGCACCAACGCCCAGTCCCGGGCGTTCGAGGAGATCCTCGTGCGGGTCGGGTTGCCCTACAAGGTGGTCGGCGGCACCCGGTTCTACGAGCGCAAGGAGATCAAGGACGCCCTTGCCTATCTGCGCGTCATCTCCAACCCCGTCGACACGGTCAACCTGCGCCGGATCATCAACGTCCCCAAGCGGGGCATCGGGGAGCGGGCCGAGGCCTGTGTGGCCCAGCTGGCCGAGCGCGAGCGGATCCCCTTCGTCGCGGCGTTGGGGCGGGCCGCCGACGCCCCGGGCATCGCGACCCGGTCTGTCGCCGCGATCACCGTGTTCACCGACCTCCTCGAGAGCCTGCGCGTCGTCTACGACGGGGGCGCCGGTGTCGCCGGCCTCGTCGAGGCCGTGGTGGAGCGTAGTGGCTACCTTGCCGAGCTGAGGGGCAGCTCGGACCCGCAGGACGAGACCCGCGTCGAGAATCTCGCGGAGCTGGTCGAGGTGGCGCGCGAGTTCGACGACGCCCGGGCCGAGACCGGCGAGGTGGCGAGCCTCGAGGACTTCCTGGAGCGGGTCTCCCTCGTCGCGGACGCCGACCAGATCCCCGACGCCGGCGGCCCGGGGTCCGACGGCGGGGTCGTGACCCTGATGACGCTGCACACGGCCAAGGGGCTGGAGTTCCCCGTCGTCTTCCTCACCGGCATGGAGGATGGCACCTTCCCCCACATGCGGTCCCTCAACGACCCGAAGGAGCTCGAGGAGGAGCGCCGGCTCGCCTACGTCGGCATCACCCGGGCCCGGGAGCGACTTCACCTCTCACGAGCGGGGGTCCGCTCGGCCTGGGGCCAGCCGCAGTATCACCCCGCGTCCCGGTTCCTCGACGAGATCCCGGCCGAGCTCATCGAGTGGGAGCGCCTCGAGACCGCGATGGACCAGGCCCGGTCAGGGCGTCGCATCGGCGGGTCGGCGATGGAGAGCCTCGGCGGGCGCCGGGACCTGCCCCGGGCCGGGTCGCGCGGTCCGGTCAGCGTCAAGCCGGCCGACAAGGTGACCCACCCCAAGTTCGGGCTCGGCACCGTGACCGAGGTCGTCGGGGACGGCGACCAGGCCATCGCCCACGTCGACTTCGGCGACGAGGGCGTCAAGCGGCTGCTGCTGCGTCTGGCGCCGCTCGTCAGGCTCTGAGTCCGCCCCCGCTCAGGGCACGATCCCCATCTTCTGGAGCCAACCGAGGGGGGCGACCGGGTCGCCGTTGGCGGGATGGATCTCGAGGTGGAGGTGAGGGCCCGTCGAGTGGCCACTGTTGCCTGACAGGGCGACGACCTGACCGGGGCTGACGCTCTGGCCCTGCGACACCGACAGGCTCGCGTTGTGGGCATACCAGGAGACCGTGCCGTCCCAGTACTGGATCTCGACCTTGTTGCCGTAGCCACCGGACGAGCCGGCCATGAGGACGGTGCCGCTTGACATCGCCCTGACCTCGCTCCCCACCGGGATGGCGAAGTCCTGGCCTGGGTGCAGGGCGCCCCAACGCATCCCGAACCCGGAGGTCAACGTGTAGCCCGCACTGATCGGTGCGACCCAGCCGCGGGTGTCAGGGGCCGGGGCCGTGGCCGGGGCGGCGGGGGCTGCCGCCGCCGGCGCAGGGGCGGGCGAGGCAGGGGCTGGTAGTGGTGCCGCCGGGGCGGGTGCCGGCGCTGCAAGCGCCGGGGCGGTCTGCTCGACCTGGGCCGTGGCCTGTCGGGCCTGCTCCTCGGCTGCGCGCCGGGCGTTGTCCAGAGCCACGGTGTCGAGCTTCTGGCGCTCGCTGTCGCGGGCCGCGCGGTCCTGGACGGGGCGCGAGAGTGCCGCGAGCGCGCCGGTCCTGAGATCCTGCGCCTCCCGCCTGCGGTCGAGCAGCGACTGCGTCTGGGACTGGACAGCGGTGGGGGTCGGGGCGGGGCCGCCGGCGGTGGTGCCCGAGATCGAGCCGAGGTGGGCTCCGGTGGCGGTCAGCACCAAGGTGGCAGCGGCAGCCGTCGGCAACAGCAGACCGGCGCCTGCGATGCGCGCCAGGCGTGAGGGCGTCTGGGCCGCAACGCGGTCGGTGCGGTGACGCCCTGCGTAGTTCGGTCTTGACACGGGAGAGACCTCGAGGGGCAGGTGACGGAGGGAATCCATACCGTAGCGTGACCAATTCGTTATGCATAATGGCGTGACGTCAGGGCATAGCCGCGCCGGGTCGCGGCTGGGCCGGCGGTATCGGTCCCACGGCTGGTCCACCACCGGTCCCACCGACGGCGCAACGCTGGGGCAACCCGGGTCAGGAGGAGCGTCGCCGACGCGGGGGCAGAGGCAGCGACGTGACGCCGGCCGTGACGGTGGTGCCGTCCGAGTCCAGATGAGCGAGCGTCGTCGAGATGCCGTGGACGACGGACTTCATGATGGGGATGCTGGTGTGGCCCACCCCCTCGAGGGCGATGTTCGTGACGTCGAGGTCCGGGTGGACGAGGGCGGCGGTGTGCTGCGGGAACATCATCTGGTCGAGGTCGGACCAGTAGGCGACGAACCGCGTCCCACACCCGGAGACCGGCTGCGCCAGCTCCTGCATCAACGGGCTGCCGGGACGCAGCTGCCTGGTGAGCTGGCTGTTCCACCCGTATGCCGTGAACGTCCCCTGGTGGGGACTGCCCAGGGTGACGAGGGTGTGGACTCGCGCGTCACCGCCGAGCCGCGTGACGTAGTAGCGGGCGATGAGGCCACCCATGCTGTGGCCGACCACGTGGATCCGCTCGTAGCCGGTCTCGGCGACGAGCGCCTCGACCTCCTCGGCAAGCTGGGCGGCGGCGACGCGGATGTCGCCGGTGAGGATGGAGTAGTTCATCGTCGACACCCGGCCGAAGCCCCGACGGCGAAGACCGAGGCGCAACAGGGTGAAGACCGAACCGTTGTCGACGATCCCGTGGAGCAGGAGGATGGGCGTGCCTGCGGCCTCCACGTCGGAGATCACCAGGCCGCGTTGCACCGGTGGCAGGTGTTGGATGCGATAGCCGTGGCCGCCCTCCGGAGAGCGGCCGCGGATGAGGCCGAGGGGATAGATCACGACGTGCGTCGCCATCCACAGGGCCTCGACCGTGGCCCCCGCGAGGCCGGTGGGCGTCCAGAGCGCGCGGGCCGCGTCCTCGAGGACGTCAACGGTGCCGACCCCGACGTCCCGGACGGTCTCCGCCGCCGCGACCACGGCGCGGGTCACCGACCGGCCGGAGGCGACGAGGCGCTGGACCGGCCCACGACACTCGTCAACGCAGCCCGGGGCCCCGCGGCCCGGAGCCCCGCGGCCGGGCGCAGCAGCTGCGGGCTGGGCTCGGGACGCCAACCGGAGCAACAGGGACATGGTCTTGCCGACTGTAAGCGTCGCTCGTCCCGGTCGGCGTGCAGGACACGGCTCTCGTGACCACACCGTGACGCACGGAAGGTGGGTCCGTGGTCGTTCGCTCCAGCACGGAGGCGACGTGCGGCCGGCACGGTGTCGCTACGCTGCCCTCATGACTGAGTCGTCGCCCTCCTCACCCGTGCGTGTCGTCGTCGCCAAGCCAGGGCTCGACGGCCACGACAGGGGGGCCAAGGTCGTCGCCAGGGCGTTGCGGGACGCGGGCATGGAGGTGGTCTACACCGGGCTGCACCAGACGCCCGAGCAGATCGTCGAGGCGGCGATCCAGGAGGACGCAGACGTCGTGGGCCTCTCGGTCCTGTCGGGCGCGCACATGACGCTCTTTGCCAAGGTGGTCTCACTGCTCAAGGCCCGTGACGCCGCCGACATCGTCGTCTTCGGCGGGGGCATCATCCCCGAGGACGACATCCCCGAGCTCGAGAAGCTCGGCGTGGCGAAGGTCTTCACCCCCGGTGCCACGACCACGGACATCGTCGCGTGGGTCCGGGCGAACGTCGATCCCGACCGCTGAACCCCCTCGGCAGGTCCCGTGTTGAGGGTCTGTTCGGTCACGGATCGTTAAGAAGTTGGCAAAGGGCGTTGGATTGTGACGATCGATGTTGCAGGATGGTCATAGAAGGTCTCGTCTGAACCCCCACGATGACGATTCCTTCGAGTCGACAATGGACAGGGTCGGACCCCCGTTCCCCCAAGGCGGGTGTGGTCCGGACACCGCAGCGATGTGGTGGGTACGGAAGCGCAAGCCCCGGCATGACCGCATCGTCGACGAACGTGGGTGTGGGGCCGCAGCGAAAGCCGCGGCCCCACAACCGCGCTGGGGACCCCACTAACGAAGGCTCGCCCAGCATGCGCGCTCGACGCTCCGCCCCGTCAGGTCGTGACCGCGGCGCCGGTCGTGGCCCCTGCCGAGCTGCCGGCCATCCTGCCGGCCCGGGCGTGGTGCTGACGGTCCTCAGCGTGCTGGCCCTGGCAGGTTGCGCCGGCTCGCTGACCCCGCTCGGCACGCCGACGTCCGTCTCGACTGCGGGAGCCGTCCCGAGCGCCAGCACCCCACCCGCGGCCACCCCCTCGGCCACGCCGACGACCCCCACCGCGACCCCGACGGCGACCCCGACCGCCACCCCGACCGGCTCTGCCCCCACGGGTGCGGCACTGACCCCCCTGACGGGTGGCCCCGTCCTCGCGGTCAAGGTGGACAACACGGGCAGCTCCCGGCCTCGCGTGGGGTTGAACCAGGCGGACGTCGTCTACGTCGAACCGGTCGAGGGCGGGCTCACCCGCCTCCTCGCGATCTTCTCGACCGCCCAGGCGGCGCAGGTGGGGCCGGTCCGCAGTGCCCGCGAGTCCGACGTCGGACTCCTCGCGAACTATGGACCGGTCGCTTTCGCCTTCTCCGGCGCCTCGGCGGGGACGCTCGCCGTGGTCGGCGCCGGTGCCCAGAAGAATCTGGTGTTCGACGCCTCCCGACAGGGCTTTCGACGCGACGGGGGACGAGCGGCCCCCTACGACGTCATCGGTAGCCCCTCGGTGCTGCTGGCCCGCGCCGGCGGCAGTGCGCCCCCTGCCGACGTCGGTTTCCGGTTCGGCCCGGCGGTCGCCGGCGGGGTCGCCGGGACCCGTGTCCTCACCCGGTGGCCTGCCTCGGGCATCGAGATGGCGTGGGACCCGGCGCGGGGTCGCTACCTCGTCACGAGCGACGGCCGGCCGGACATCGACGCCGACGGCACCCAGCACGGCGCCGCCACCGTGATCGTCCAGACGGTGTCCAGCCACCTGTCGCAGAACCGGGACGTCAACGGGGTGCAGACCCCGGTGGTCGACGTCCTGGGCCAGGGGCCCGTCACCGTGCTGCGCGACGGGCAGGCCTGGTCGGGGCAGTGGTCGCGTCCCACCGCCTCCGCACCGACGTCGTTCTCGGCCAACGGCGCCGCTATCGCGATGGCGCCCGGCCCGGTGTGGGTCCTGCTCGTCCCCCATGGCCAGCCGGTCGCGATCGGCTGAGCCCGGCATACGGGGTGAGATTTGTCCCACCGCCCCTGACAGCGGTCCGGGGGCCGCGGGGGCCGCTAGAGTCCGGGAGGGCCAGGCTCCAGCCGTGACCGCAGCTGGCCGCGACCGCAAGCTCTTTCCATGATGGGATGGACGATCCGTGGATCTCTTCGAGTACCAGGCGCGCGACATGTTCGAGGCACACGGGGTCCCCGTGCTCGCCGGCGTCGTTGCAGACACCGTCGATGACGTGAGGGCTGCCGCCGAGACCGTCGGCTCCAGGAGCGGCGGCGTCGTCGTCGTCAAGGCGCAGGTCAAGACCGGTGGCCGCGGGAAGGCCGGCGGTGTCAAGGTCGCGAGGTCGCTCGACGAGGCCGCCGCAGCCGGGCAGTCCATCCTCGGCATGGACATCAAGGGCCACACGGTCCACCGCGTCATGGTCGCCGAGGGCGCGAAGATCGCGGAGGAGTACTACTTCTCGGTCCTGCTCGACCGGGCCAACCGCTCCTACCTCGCGATGTGCAGCAAGGAGGGCGGGATGGAGATCGAGCAGCTCGCCGTCGAGCGCCCCGACGCCCTTGCCCGCATTCCTGTCGACCCGAACGTCGGCATCGATGACGGCAAGGCCCGTGAGATCGTCGACGCCGCCGGGTTCGACGAGGCCGACAAGGACGCGATCGCCGAGGTGCTCAAACGCCTGTGGGACGTCTACCGCGAGGAGGACGCCACGTTGGTCGAGGTCAACCCGCTGGTCAAGACCGAGGGCGGCGAGATCATCGCCCTGGACGGCAAGGTGAGCCTCGACGAGAACGCCGGCTTCCGCCACCCCGGCCACGCGGCCCTCGAGGACACCGCCGCGGCAGACCCGCTCGAGGCGGCGGCGAAGGAGAAGGGCCTCAACTACGTCAAGCTCGACGGTGACGTCGGCGTCATCGGCAACGGCGCGGGGCTGGTCATGTCGACCCTCGACGTCGTCGCGTATGCCGGTGAGCAGGTGGCAGCCGACCAAGGCCTCAGCACCCCCCCGAAGCCGGCGAACTTCCTCGACATCGGCGGCGGCGCCTCGGCCGAGGTCATGGCCGACGGGCTGCACATCATCCTCGGTGACACCCAGGTGAAGTCGGTGTTCGTCAACGTCTTCGGCGGGATCACCTCCTGCGACGCGGTGGCCAACGGCATCGTCGGAGCGCTGGACGCGCTCGGCGACGAGGCCACCAAGCCGCTCGTCGTGCGGCTCGACGGCAACAACGTCGAGGAGGGCCGGCGCATCCTCGCGGAACGGGCTCACCCGCTCGTGACGATCGAGGAGACCATGGACGGCGCGGCCCGCAAGGCCGCCGAGCTCGCCGCATCGACCAAGAACTGAAAGGCGCACACGTCCATGGCTATCTTCCTGACTGCCCAGTCCAAGGTCATCGTCCAGGGTATGACCGGCTCCGAGGGCATGAAGCACACGACGCGGATGCTCGCCTCCGGCACCAAGATCGTCGGCGGGGTGAACCCCAGGAAGGCCGGCCAGAGCGTCGACTTCGACGGTGACGTCACCGTGCCCGTGTTCGGCTCCGTCCCCGACGCGATGGCTCAGACCGGCGCGGACGTCTCGGTGATCTTCGTCCCCCCGGCGTTCGCCCGGTCTGCCGTCCTTGAGGCGATCGACGCCAGCATCCCGCTCGCGGTCATCATCACCGAGGGCATCGCCGTCAAGGACACGGCTGAGTTCTTCGCCCACGCCCAGTCGACGGGCACGACGCGACTCATCGGCCCCAACTGCCCCGGCCTGATCAGCCCCGGGCTCTCCAACGCGGGCATCATCCCGGCGAACATCGCCGGGCCGGGGCGCATCGGGCTGGTCTCGAAGTCCGGGACGCTGACCTACCAGATGATGTATGAGCTGCGCGACCACGGCTTCTCCACCGGCGTCGGCATCGGCGGTGACCCCATTATCGGCACGACCCACATCGACTGCCTCGAGGCTTTCCAGAACGACCCCGACACCGACGCGATCGTCATGATCGGCGAGATCGGCGGCGACGCCGAGGAGCGGGCCGCGGCATACATCAAGGAGCACGTGACCAAGCCGGTCGTGGGCTACGTCGCCGGCTTCACGGCTCCGGAGGGCAAGACGATGGGGCACGCCGGCGCGATCGTCTCGGGTTCCTCGGGCACCGCTGCCGGAAAGAAGGAGGCCCTCGAGGCAGCCGGGGTCAAGGTGGGCAAGACGCCGTCCGAGACCGCCGACCTCATGCGCGAGATCATGAAGGGGCTCACCGCCTAGCGGAAGTTCCCCGCCATCAGATTGGTCGGGGGCGGCGGGGCGTTGCCTGTCCGGACGCGGCTGGCTCCTCCTGGGCGAGCGTCGCCGTCTTATCCGTTCGCGGCGAGCTGAGCATCGACATACTCTCGGTGAACCATGCGTGACTTCCCCCCGACCTTCACGACGTTCCTGCCGGAGGCGGACGGGGAGGTGGCGACCCACCCGGACACCCGCAGCCCCGGCGTGTTTCTGCGGTGGCACCTCGGACAGCAACCTGGAGTCATCGCGGCGGCGACGTGCGTGGGTTTCTTGTGGCAGCTGCCGCTGACCCTCGGGCCGTGGCTGGTCGGCAAGGCCGTCGACGAGGGGATCCTGGCCGGTTCCTCGTCGGACCTGTTGCGGTGGGCGGGTCTGCTCGGGCTCGTCACGGTGGTCGGAGCGGTGTTCGGCATCGCGATGCACACCCTGGTCGTGCGCAGCTGGCTGATCGCGCTGTACGGGACGATCCAGATGGTCGCCCGCAAGTCCGTGCAGATGGGTCACGTGCTGACCCGGCGGACGCCGACCGGCGAGGCGCTCAGCGTGGCGTCGAGCGACTCCGACGAGTTCGGCGCGCTGACGGAGATCACGGCGCGGGCGGGCTCGCAGCTGGTGGCGTACCTGGTGGTGGCGGCCATCGTCCTGAACACGTCGCTGGCGATGGGCGTGCTGGTGCTGGTTGCCGCCCCGGTCATCGTCGGCGCGGCGCTGCCGCTGCTGCGGCCACTGCACCGGCTCCAGGAGGTGGAGCGCTCCCGCAGCTCGGAGCTGACCTCGATGGCTACCGACATCGTCGCCGGCCTGCGCGTCCTGCGAGGAATCGGTGGTGAGCAGACCTTCGGCCGCAACTACTCCGAGCAGTCCCAGCGGACTCGCCGGGCGGGGATCTCGGCCGGGCTCTGGCAGGCGGCCATCGAGGCCACGGGAGTGCTGCTGTCCGGGGGGTTTCTGGTCCTGCTGATGTGGGCGGGCACGCGGCGGGTGCTCACCGGGGAGCTCAGTGTCGGCCAGCTCATCAGCTTCCTCGGCTACGGGCTGTTCATGCTCGGGCCGATCCAGACGTTCTTCGAGTTCGCGCAGAAGCTGACCCGCGCGCTGGTCTCCGCCCGGAAGGCCATCGTGCTCTTCGAGCAGGCGCCCCCCTGGCGCGAGCAGACGGTGCCGGTGCCGCTGCCCCTCGGCGGCGACCTGGTCGACGAGGTCACCGGCTTCGTCGCCGCGTCAGGGCTGCTCACCATCGTGGTCAGCGACGTCCCCGAGGCGACTGCCGCGCTGGCCGACCGGCTGGGGCGCTACCTGCCCGCTGACGTCGAGCCCCCGGCCGAGGAGCCGGGCCGGGAGCTGAAGGGCCGGGCAGCGCGCCTGGCCCGGGCCGAGCGCTCGGCCGAGCGGGCGCGGATCGCCGCGGCGGACGAGCTCCTCGGCCGCCGGGAGTGGGGCGTCCGGCTCGGGGACGTCGACCTCGGCGCAGCCAGCCTGGCTGATGTCCGCCACCGGATCGTGGTCAGCGACACCGCAAGTCAGGTCTTTGCCGGCACCCTGCAGGACGCCATCGACCCGCTCGGCCGGCTCACCCGCGAGGAGGCGGAGGAGACGATCAGGGTGGCCGACGCGGAGGACGTGTACGACAGCCTGCCCGGCGGGTGGCAAGGAGTGCTCGACGAGCGCGGTCGCGGTCTGTCGGGGGGCCAGCGGCAGCGGGTGGTGCTGGCCAGGGTGCTCGCCGCCGACGCCGGGATCCTGGTCCTCGTCGAGCCGACCTCGGCAGTGGACGCCCACACCGAGGCGCGGATCGCCGAGCGGGTCGCGTCCCATCGCCGGGGCCGGACCACCGTGGTGGCCACGGTGTCCCCTCTGTGGCTGCACCACGCTGACCGCGTCGCACTCCTGGAGGGCGGGCGGGTGGCGGCTGGCGGTGGGCACGACGAGCTGCTGGAGAGCAACGCCGCCTACCGGCGGCTGGTGGCTCGCGCCTTCGACGATGCGCAGGAGACCGAGGGCAGTCGTGCTTGACCTTCTGGGCAACTCCGCCGACACCTGGCGCGACCGCACGCTGGACCGGCCTGCGGTGCCACCCGACCTTGTCCCGCCCACCGACGCGACGGCCCGCGAGCGGCTGCGGGCGCTCCGACGCCGCCACCTCCTGCGCGAGGAGCGGGCCCGGGACGTCTTCGCGCAGTCGCGCAATCCCGAGCGCGGGTGGCCGGTCGCCGACAACGCTGCGGTCGGGGGGTTCTTCCGCCAGTTGCTGCGCGAGCGGCGGGGTGCGTTCGCGGCCATGGTCGTGCTGAACGCGCTGGCCGCGGCCAGTGGACTACTGATCCCCCGCCTCCTGGGGGATCTGATCGACCGAACCGTCAGCGGCGCGTCCT
Source organism: Lapillicoccus sp. (assembly GCF_046595215.1). Classification (NCBI taxonomy): domain Bacteria; kingdom Bacillati; phylum Actinomycetota; class Actinomycetes; order Micrococcales; family Intrasporangiaceae; genus Lapillicoccus; species Lapillicoccus sp. Next base: position 25,640 of record NZ_JBKJPP010000180.1, read on the forward strand.
CGACCTCGACGGTGACGTCGCTGGCGGCGGTCATCGTGGCCGTCGTCGTGGCGCAGACCCTGTTCACCTTCGCGGGTCAGCGCACGTCGACGCTTTTCGGGCAGGATCTGCTGGCCTCGGCGCGGGAGTACGTGGTGGGGGTGATCCTGCGCCTGCCGCTCGGCCGGGTCGAGGGCGCCAGCACCGGAGACCTGGTGACCCGGGTGACCCGTGACGTCGGCACCATGAGCAGGGCGGCGCAGTACGGACTGCCGACGGCGATCATCTCGCTGCTGACCGTGTGCCTGTCGATCGCGGCCATGGTGCTCAACTCACTGGTGTTGGCGCTACCGGCGCTGCTGCTCATCGCGGTGTCGATGGTCCAGGTGCGCCGATACCTGCGGCGGGCGCAGCGCTGCTACATCACCGAGGGAGCGACGTACTCCCAGATCAACACGACGCTCACCGAGACCGTCGAGGGCGCCAGGACCGTCGAGGCGCTGGGCATGGCCGATGTGCGGTTGCAGTCCGGCCACGACGACATCGCGGTCTCGGCGCAGGCGGAGCGCTACGGCCTGACACTGCGCAACCTGCTGTTCGCGGTGATCGACATCGCCTTCAACGCCCCCCGCGTGATCATCGTCCTCGTGGGTGCCTACGGGTACACCCGCGGTTGGGTGACGCTCGGCCAGATCACCGCGGCAGTGCTGTACGCCGAGGCGCTGACCGGCCCTCTCGACCGGCTGATCGGCGAGGTGGACCGTCTGCAGATCGGTGTCGCCTCGACCAGTCGGTTGCTCGGCATCGCCCAGGTGGCACCGGACCGCGTGCCCGGCGACCGGCGCCCGGTTGGTCCCGAGCTCGTCGGAAGAGACCTTCGGTTCGCCTATCGCGAGGGCCACGACGTCCTGCACGGCATCGACCTGGAGCTGCGGACCGGCGAGCGGCTGGCCATCGTGGGCCCCAGCGGCTCGGGCAAGTCGACCCTGGGCAGGCTGTTGGCCGGCATCAACGGGCCTCGCACCGGGTCGGTGCGCATCGGCGGTGTCGAGCTGACGGAACTGCCCCTGGAAGTGCTCCGCACCGAGGTCGCGTTGGTGACCCAGGAGCATCACGTCTTCGTGGGCTCGGTGCGCGACAACATCCTGCTCGCGCGGGAGGAGTCCGACGACGACACGGTGTGGGCCGCGCTCGGAGCAGTGGGCTCCGCCGACTGGGTGCGCCGCCTGCCGGCGGGCTTGGACACGCTGGTCGGCTCGGGGAACCAGTCCCTGACGCCGGCCCACGCGCAGCAGGTCGCGCTGGCCCGGTTGATCATCGCCGACCCGCACACGCTGGTCCTGGACGAGGCGACGTCGCTGATCGACCCGCGGACTGCTCGGACCCTCGAGGGTTCGTTGAACGCCCTCATGCTGGGCCGGACTGTCGTGGCGATCGCGCACCGACTGCACACCGCCCACGACGCCGACCGCATCGCGGTGGTCATCGAAGGCCGCATCACCGAGCTCGGAAGTCACCATGAGCTGGTCCAGCTCGACGGGGAGTACGCCGCGCTGTGGCGCGCCTGGACGAGCTGAGGTCAGCACCCGATCCACCATGGCTGAAGGCACGACAAACGACTGCGCACTGCGGAGCGACCTTGTGGCCCGAACACTCCGGGAAGTCGCTCGACAAGGTCGCTGCTCCGCCGTCCCAGCTCGCAGCGTCAAGGTGGGGCTGCCCCACGCCGATCATGAGGACCTAGGCCCGTGATGTGCCGAGTCGGAAGGGGGCGTCCTGACCAGGTCCACAGCCGTCTTTCGCCTGTGTGCGGTCGCGGTTGTGGTGTGGCTCGGGGCGTTCGGCACCTGGCTGCGGCTGGGTCCCGACGCAGCATGGGTCAACTACGTCATCACCGACCTCACCTACGTCCTGGCGGCTGCGGGAGGCGCTGCCGGCTGTGCCTGGGCCGCCCGCACCCGTTCTGAGAGTCGGGCCGGATGGCGGTGGCTGTCGGCCGGCTGTGTCGTCTGGCTTGTCGGCGCGTTGGTGTGGACGTACTACGAACTCGTCCTGCATCGCTTCTCCCCGTCCCCGTCACTCGCTGACGTGGGCTTCGTCGGATATGCCTTGCCCGCAGTGGTGGGGCTGAGCAAGCTCGCCGGGGCGGGCGCACGAACGTTCCTGCGGACCAGGATGTGGCTGGACGGACTCGTCATCTCGCTGGCAATTTTCACCATCAGCTGGCTGATCGTCCTCGCGCCAGTTCTCGCGAGCCTGCCGGACGGTAACTGGCTGGTGCGGACCGTCAGCCTGGCATATCCGTTGGCGGACATCGCGATCGCGTCCGTTGTCCTCGTGCAGATCATGCGAGCGGCACCCGGCCGGCGGGTCCCGTGGATGCTCCTAGGAGCTGGCCTGCTGGTGCTGGTCTTCACCGACTCGGTGTACGTACGAGACGCCGTCTCTGGTACCTACCAGGCCGGTGGACTTCTCGACCTGGGGTGGGTGGCGGCCTTCCTGCTCGTGGGCCTGGCGGGATTGAGTCCTGAGGACGAGGAGGAACGGCCTGTCGCACACCAGTGGTGTCTGGCCCAGGAGTCACTGCCCTTCGTGCCGGTGACCCTGACCTTTGTCATCTTCGGGGTGACCAGGCCGGCCCTGTCGATGTCTGAGCCCACCGTCTGGATCCTCGCAGCCCTGCTGTGCGTCGTAGCAGGCCGATACGTCGTCACGATCAGTGACCATCTCCGCCTGGCCGCCGGCCTCGAAGCCACGGTCGCAGAACGGACCGCTGATCTGTCTCATCAGGCGTTCCACGACAACCTCACAGGCGCACCGAATCGCCATGCCTTCCTCCAGGAGCTGTCCCGACGCATCGCCGGGTCGGTCGGCGGGACACAGTGCGCCGTGCTGTACATCGACCTGGACGGCTTCAAGGCCGTCAACGACGGACTCGGTCAC
>NZ_JBKJPP010000174.1:0-16289 GCF_046595215.1 Lapillicoccus sp.
GCCTCGATCAGGACCAGCTCCTCCGCAATCCACTCCGTCGGCAGCTCACGCACCGAGCGCCCACTCAACACCGCCGAGGTCACAGCCCAATGCGCATCCGAGATCCCACGCCCACCCCCCAGCCCGCCGACCCCGCCCCACGCCAGCCCGCCGGCCCCGCCCCACGCCAGCCCGCCGACCCCGCCCGACACCTGCCCGCCCGACGCCGGCTCGCGCCACACCGGCGGCTCGTCGAGACCGGGGGTCGGTGGTGCGAGGAGGACGAGGGCATCCCTGACCTTCGCCGGAAGGCAGGACGAACCACGGGCCAACAGGTCCCGCAGGACCGTCCCGTCATCGACGCCGAGCGTGTTGCCGGGTGTGGTTGAACTGCTGGCCTTACCCATCGCAGCCCCCATCACACCCTCCTCCCGGCAGGTCTTGCCCTTCCTCTATTCGAACACGTGTTCGAGTCGTTGTCAAGAGACCGACGGACCCAAGAGGGATCGACAGGCAGGCCTTGACGGAATGTCGAGAACTCACGCCAGACCACCAGACCGCCAGACCGCTGCCGAAGTCAGGCGTCGTAGTCGAGCTGGACGGTGTCCGTGACCGGATGGGACTGGCAGGCCAGGACGATCCCCGCCTCGACCTCCTCCGGCTCGAGGGCGTAGTTGCGGTCCATGCGCACCTCGCCCGCGACAAGGCGGGCGCGACACGTGCCGCAGACCCCACCGGTGCACGAGAACGGCGCGTCGGGCCGGGTCCGCAACGTGGCGTCGAGGATCGTCTCGTCCTTCGACGGCATGTTGATCACCGTCGTGCGGCCGTCGAGGTTGATCGTCACGACCGCGGCGGGCGGCGCCGAGTCGTCGACGACGACCCGCGGCTTCGGGGCGCCACCCTCGTCGTCGACATGGAAGATCTCATGGTGGACGTGGTGGGTGTCGACGCCTCGTTCAGCCAGGAGATCCTGGGCAGCCGTGACCATGCCGAACGGACCGCAGAGATACCACTCGTCGACGGTCTCGACCGGCAGCAGGACGGCGAAGAGCTGCTCGAGCCGCTCGCGGTCGAGGCGTCCGTGGAAGAGCTCGACGTCGGGCGCCTCGCGGGACAGGACGTTGACGAGGTGGAAGCGTCCCTGGAAGCGGTTCTTGAGGTCCTCAAGCTCCTCGAGGAACATCACCGAACTGGTCCGCCGGTTGCCGTAGAGCAGGGTGACCCGACTCAGTGGCTCCTCCTCGAGGGCGGTCGAGAGCAGCGACAGCACCGGCGTGATCCCTGAACCCGCGGCGATCGCGACGTGGTGCCGGGCGACGCCCGGAAGCGTCGGGCAGGTAAAGCTGCCCATCGGCGTCATCACCTCGATGGCGTCGCCAGACCGCACGACATCGTTGAGCCAGTTCGACATTCGCCCCTCGGGCACTCGAGCGGAAGCCACCCTCAGGGCGCTGGCGCCGTGTCGGCCCGGGGTCCTCCCGGATCGGGACTGGCAGATCGAGTACGACTGCCGCACGTCCTCGCCGTTGATCGTCGCGCGGAGCGTGAGGTGCTGGCCCGGCTCGAAGACGTAGTCGTCCCACAACAGCGGAGGCACGTCGAAGGTCACGACCACGGCGTCGTCGGTGAGCGGCTCGACCTCGCGGACGGTCAGCGTGTGGAAGCGGGCGCGCTGCTTGACAGGTGTCGTGAGGAGCGCCGCCACTACAGCGCCTTGAACTCGTCGAACGGCTCCCGGCACGACTCGCACCGGCGCAGTGCCTTGCAGGCAGTGGAGCCGAAGTGCGAGATCTCCGTGGTGTCCGAAGACCCGCACTGGGGGCAGGTCACGACCCGCCGGGTCAGCTCGAGCGACACCGAGCCAGACCCGTCGGTATGCCGTGCAGCCGGCGGTGCGATGCCGAAGCGGCGCAGCTTTTCGCGGCCGTCATCGGACATCCAGTCGGTCGTCCACGCCGGGCTCAGACGGCTGGAAACCCTTGGCACCCAACCTTTTTGACGGCATACGTGCTCGATGTGGGCGGTGATCGCCTCCATCGCCGGGCAGCCCGAGTAGGTGGGGGTGATGACGACCGAGGCCTCCCCCGACGCCTCGTCCACCTCGAGCGAACGCAGGATGCCGAGGTCCGCGATGGTCACGACCGGCACCTCGGGGTCGGGGATCGCCGAGACGGCGGCGACGAGCTCCGCGGGGGCGACCCGCGTCCTCACCAGGTCGCACCGGGGTGCGAGCGGGCGATGTGCTGCATCTCGGCGAGGAGCTGGCCCATCGGGCGCGAGTGGACACCGGCCCGACCACCGCGCGAGCGCCACGTCGGCGCAGCCGGCATCTCCAGCGTCGCCTCGGCGACGACCCGCTCCACATACCCCTGCGCCGGCTCGCGGGCCTCGGACGGGAGCGGCCCCACGCCCTCGGTGTAGGCGGCGGTGCTGACGGGGTCGTCCTCGAAGATCTCGTCGACGTAGGGCGCCACGGCGACGAGGGCGTCCTGCATCCGGCGGTGCGACTCCGGCGTCCCCTCACCAAGGCGAAGCACCCACTGGTGTGCGTGGTCGAGGTGGTAGCGCGCCTCCTTGAAGCCCTTGCCCATGACGCCGTCGAGGACGGGGTCGGGAGAGCCGGCTGCGAGCAGCTCGAGACGGGCCGCGGAGAACCACAACAACCGGGCGACCTCGAACGCGAAGTCGCCGCGCTCCTGCTCCACGAGGTGGACGTTGAGGAACTCTCGCTCGTCCCGGAGCATGGCGAAGTCGTCCTCACCGCGACCCGACCCGTCGAGCCTGCCCACCTGCGGGTAGAGCCCGCGCGCCTGCCCGAGGAGGTCGAGGCTGATGTTGGCCAGCGCCATGTCCTCCTCGATCTGCGGCGCGTTCGTCAGCCACTCACCCAGGCGCTGCGCGTAGACCAACGCGTCGTCAGCCAGGCCCAGCAGGTATGCCGCCGCGAGACGATCGCCCTCGGGGAGGGTTGCGTCGACGCCCCGGCCCGGGGACTCAGTCGACCCGGTAGACACTTCGCTCACCCTCCGACCTTACGACCAACACTGGCCGCGCACGAACCCAGTCGGCCCGTACCCTTGTCAGCGGAGCGAAGGGGAGGGCAACGGAGGGCAACGGACATGGCGTGGGACGTGCCCCCGGTGTTCCTCGAGTCCGTTCACGACCAAGACCGGCGGGAGTGGGTCACCGCTGCGCCTGCTCGCGCCGCCGCACTGGCCGACCGGTGGCAGCTGACTCCCGACGGCGCCCCGATGAGCGGCTACCTCGCCGTGGTCTGGCCGGTGCGTGACGCGACCGGCCGCCTGCTCGCGCTCAAGCTCTCGACCCATGACCGCGCAAGCGACGGCGAGATCCCGGCGCTCCTGGCAGCGGCCGACACCGGCGTCGTCGTCGAGGTCGTCGAGTCCGAACCGGCGCAGGCCGCAGTCCTGCTCGAGCGGCTCGATCCGCAGCGAACTCTCGAGCAGCTTCCCGACGTCGACGAGGCCTGCGGAGTCATCGGCACGATCGTCGCCGGCATCTCGGCCGTGACCGCGCCGCCCGGCGTGGCGCGGATGGTCGACGAACTCGCCCGGGTGAGCGCCGCGATCCGGTCGCAGCACGACAAGTGGGGGGTCGTCCTCCCGCGATGGGCCGTCGACCGGGCCCTGTCGACGCTGGCCGACCTCGCCGCCGACCTCGAGGCGGTCGGCGACGGGCCGTTGCCGCTCGTCCACGCGGACTGCCACTTCCTCAACGTCCTGCACACGCTGCCGGGTCAGTCGGCCCGCTGGAAGGCGATCGACCCCTTTCCGTTCGCGGGGCTCCCCGAGGCCGAGGTCGTCGCGCCGTTGCGCAATCGCTGGGCCGACGCCCTCGGCACGGGGGAACCAGAGCGGGCCCTGCGGCGCAGGGTCGACATCATCTGCGAGCCGGCCGCGCTCGACACCGCGGTCGCCCGCGCCTTCGCGCAGGCATTCGCCGTCGACAACATCCTCTGGCTGCTGCCGGACCGCCCGGGCGACATGTTCATCGCGCCCTACTCGACCATCGCCTTGTGGCGCGACTGACCCGACTGGCCCCGACTGACCCGACTGAACCCAGGGCGGCGCCTCCCCCTCCCGGTTACGCCCCGGCATCCCGGTCGCCAGGGCGACCGGGTGCCGGACGCAAGGAGAAACTGGGCCCGATCAGAGGTATTCGACGTCGTCGGGCACGTCGTAGAACGAGGGGTGGCGGTAGACCTTGTCAGCGGCGGGGTCGAAGAAGGAGTCCTTCTCCGACGGGCTGCTCGCGGTGATGTCCCCAGCCTCGACGACCCAGATCGACACGCCCTCCTGCCGGCGGGTGTAGACGTCGCGCGCGTTGCGCAGCGCCATCGTGGCATCGGGGGCGTGCAGGGAGCCGGCATGGACGTGCGACAGCCCGCGCTTCGCCCGGACGAACACCTCCCAGAGCGGCCAGCTGCGCTCCGCAGCAACGGCTCCCCCAGCAACGGTCCCAGCAGCAACGGCTCCCCCAGCAACAGTTCCCGACGTGCCGGCCTTCGAGGGGAGGTCGTTCACGCGGCGGTCGCCTTGGCCCGGGAGGCCTGCTTCACGGCATATGCGGTCGCCGCCTCGCGCACCCAGGCTCCGTCCTCGTGGGCCTGCCGGCGGTGGGCGACCCGCTCGGCGTTGCACGGCCCGTCGCCGCGCAGCACCCGGGTGAACTCGGACCAGTCGATCGCCCCGAAGTCCCAGTGGCCGCGCTCGTCGTTCCAGCGCAGGTCGGGGTCGGGCAGGGTGAGGCCGAGCTTGACCGCCTGGGCGACCATCATGTCGACGAAGCGCTGGCGCAGCTCGTCGTTGCTGAAGCGCTTGATCCCCCATGCCATCGACTGCTCGGTGTGGCCGCCCCTTGCCGCGGCCTCGCCGGTGTCCGGAGGCCCGAACATCATCAGCGCCGGCCACCACCACCGGTTCGCGGCGTCCTGCGCCATGGCGCGCTGGGCCTGCGTGCCGCGCACGAGGTTCCAGAGGATCTCGAAGCCCTGCCGCTGGTGGAACGACTCCTCCTTGCAGACCCTGATCATCGCCCGGGCGTAAGGCCCGTAGGAGCAGCGGCAGAGGGGCACCTGGTTCATGATCGCGGCGCCGTCGACGAGCCAGCCGATCGCGCCGCAGTCGGCCCACGTCAGGGTCGGGTAGTTGAAGATCGAGGAGTAGCGCTGCTGGCCGGTGTTGAGCTTGTCGAGCAGGTCGGCCCGGTCGACCCCGAGCGTCTCGGCCGCACTGTAGAGGTAGAGACCGTGACCAGCCTCGTCCTGGACCTTGGCGATGAGGATCGCCTTGCGCCGCAACGACGGAGCCCGGGTGATCCATGCCCCCTCGGGCTGCATCCCGATGATCTCGGAGTGAGCGTGCTGCGCGATCTGGCGGATCAGCGTCTGGCGGTAGGCATCCGGCATCTCGTCCCGCGGCTCGACCCGCAGGTCGGCCTCGATGAGCGCGTCGAAGCTGGACTGCTCGGGGCGTTGACCTGCTGCCGCCGCACCCGCGAGCGCGGCCTCGTAGCCGCCCGTCTCCGAGGCGTTGAGGGGCTCATCCGGGTCGATGACGTCGTTGCCGTACATGGAGCCCAGTATCCGGGACGTCGCGAGGTGGAGCAAACGGCCGTGGCGTGGTGTCCCCCCACCTACGGGGTCTGGTCGCTCTTCGAGTCGATGTACCAGCGGCCGTCGAGCCGGAGCAGGTCGATGTCGTTCTGGTAGCCGTCCGGCACGTCCACGATCTGCGCGGCGACGATCGTGGCCTTGTCCCGGTCGACCGTGGCCCCCGTGACCCGGGCCGCCTTGAGCTTCTCGAGGTCACCGGGGTCCTGCACGTCCGCGAGGACCTTCTGGAGGCCGACGCGACACTGCTCGAGAGCCGTCCCGGCGAGGGGTTTGCCGCCGGTCGAGACCTGGGCGCAGGCCGCGTCTGGGTCCCTGGAGCCGATCGCGTGCAGGAACGTCTCGACCGTCTGGGTCGGGCCCGGGCCGCCCTGGTCAGAGCTGCACCCGGCGATGGCCAGCACCAGCCCGAGCGCCGCCGCGCCGGCTGCGGTGGCCTGACGTCGGGACGGGCTCATGGGGTCATCCCATCACGTCCGGCGAGAAACCTCCTGCGAGAATGGGCCGGTGAGCGGCTCCCACGACCATCCCCCCGGCCCTTCCCACCAGCATGCCCCCGGCCCCGTCGCCGACGCGAGCGTCCGGCTCGCCAGGGCGAGCGACGCCCCCGCGGTCGGCTTCGTCCAGGCCGTCCTCTGGAGCGAGGTGTATGCCGGGCTGCTTCCTCCCGAGGTCACCGCGCAGTTCCAGCCGCAGGCCTTCGCCAGGGTGTGGCGCGCCTCGCTCGAGGCTCCGCCCTCCCCTGCTCACCGGCTGCTGGTCGCCTGCGCCGGCGAGCAGGTCATCGGGTTCGGCGCCGTCGGCCCGTCCGGCGACCCGGGCGCGCAGGACGGTGACGGGGAGATCCTCGTCCTCGGGATCCATCCTGAGGCACGCGGCGTCGGGCACGGCTCGCGGCTGCTCAACGCGGCGGCGGACACGGCCCGGGGGGCGGGCTTCCGGGCCCTCAGCGCGTGGCTGCCGCACGACGCCGAGGCGACCCGGGCCTTCCTCCAGGCCAGCGGATTCGCCCCGGACGGGGCGTTCCGGGACCGGGTCATCGGCCCCGGCGACTCGGACGTCCTGCGCGAGGTCAGGTTGCACAGCAGTATCCGGGCCTGAGGCGAGCGTCGTTGAACGGCACCCAGTCGTTGAACGGCACCCAGTCGTCGGGAGGCAGTCAGTCGTCGAACAGCTCGGACAGGAACGACTTCTTCTTCCTGCGGTGCTGCTGCTCGTGGCCACCGCCCTGGTATCCCCGGTCATCGTGGCGTCCGCGCTCCTCCCGGTAGCCACGGTCGTCGCGGTGGGTCGGCTGAGGCGCGGCATACGAGCGGTCCTGGGGCGACGGTGCCGTGACGGCCGGTGGGGCCTCCGTGTGCCACTCGTTCTCGGCAGCGGTGAGCTTCTCCAGCTCGCCACGGTCGAGGAAGAGACCGCCGCACCCGGTGCACTGGTCGACCAGGATCCCGTTGCGTTCGTAGCTGCGCATCTCGCTCATGCACTTGGGACAGGTGAGGGTCGTCGTCATGTCTGGCCAACGAGGTGGTGCCCGGCCGGGTTCCGGAGCCACACTGGAGGCCGCGCACGACCCGGGAGGCACCAGCGATGACGACGGCCCCACGACTGACGACTGCACGAACGACGGCCCCACGCCTGACAATCAGCACGGTCAACGTCAGCGCCCCCGACCCGGGGGCGCTGGCCCGGTTCTACACCGCCCTGCTCGGCTGGGAGATCACCGACGAGGAGCCCGACTGGGTCCTGCTCCGCCCACCGGACGGCGGGGTCGCGCTGTCGTTCGAGAGGGACGAGCACTACGCCCGGCCGCTCTGGCCGTCGACGTCCACGGACCAGCGGATGATGATGCACCTCGAGATCCGGGTCGACGACCTCGCGAGCGCGAGCGCCCACGCGCAGGCCTGCGGGGCCGCGTTGGCCGAGCACCAACCCCAGGACGACGTGCGCGTCCACCTGGACCCGGCGGGGCACCCGTTCTGCCTGTGGCTCGGGCAGGATGAGGGGGACTGAAAGCCGCCCACCCCAGGAGGACGCTCGATGACCAGCACCACCACGACACCGAGCACCGAGTTCGAGCTGACCGGCCACGCCGGGCGGCTCGTGGCGCGGCGCTGGGAGGGCAGCGATCCGGCATACGTCGTCCTGCTGTGCCACGGCTATGGCGAGCACATCGGGCGCTACGAGCACGTCGCGACCGCGCTGGCCGCCGACGGGGCGGCCGTCTATGGGCTCGACCACGTCGGCCACGGGAAGAGCGACGGGGAGCGGGTCCTCGTCGAGGACTTCGACACGGTCGTCGACGACATGCGACTCCTCGACGACACCTCCCTGGCCGAGCACCCGGGCCTGCCGGTCGTCCTCATCGGGCACTCCATGGGTGGGCTCATCGCGGCTCGCTACGCCCAGCGCTACGGCGCGGACCTGGCCTGTGTCGTCCTCTCGGGTCCGGTCATCGGACGATGGGACGCGGTGACGGCGCTGCTTGCTGCGGACGAGATCCCGGACGTGCCGATCGACCCCGCCACCCTCTCGCGGGACGCCTCGGTGGGGCGGGACTACGTCGACGACCCGCTGGTCTGGCACGGCCCCTTCAAGCGCCCCACCCTGGAGGCACTGCAGTCGATGATCGACCGGATCGGCGAGACCGGTGTCATCGACGCCACCCCCGTCCTGTGGCTGCACGGGCAGGAGGACCAGCTCGTCCCGATCGAGGGCTCGCGCGGCGGCTGGGAGCGGATCGCCGGATTGGACTCCTCGTCCCGCTCCTATCCCGGGGCCCGGCACGAGATCTTCAACGAGACCAACCGGGACGAGGTCCTTCGGGACGCCATCGCGTTCATCCGCGGCAACCTCCCGTCCACCACCTGAGCAGAGGCCGTGCAGCGCGAGCACCGCACCGTCGTGCGGCAGTCCCTGTCGGTCGGGCTGGCGACGAGTGCCTATGGCATCAGCTTCGGGGCCCTGTCGGTCGCGTCGGGGCTCGACATCTGGCAGACCCTGGTCCTGTCGCTGTTCCTCTTCAGCGGCGGCTCGCAGTTCGCCCTCGTCGGCATCCTCGGCGCGGGGGGCAGTGCCGGCGCCGCCATCGCCACCTCCTCCTTGCTCGGCGTCCGCAACGGCCTCTACGCGCTGCAGGTCAGCCGGGTCCTCGAGGTCAGGGGTGCCCGCCGCTTCGCTGCCGCGCAGCTCACGATCGACGAGTCCACTGCCGTGGCGATCGCCCAGCCCACCCCGGCGGCCGGACGGCTCGGCTTCTGGGCGACCGGCGTCGTCGTCTATCTCGGGTGGAACCTGGCGACCCTGCTCGGCGCTGTGCTCGGCAACGCCCTCGGTGACCCGAGGGCCTACGGCTTCGACGCTGCCGCCGCCGCAGCCTTCGCCGGGCTGCTCTGGCCCCGACTGCGCTCGCGTGACGCGGCGGCCGTGGCGGCGCTGGCCGCCGTCCTCGCGGCCGTGCTCGCGCCGGCGACACCGCCCGGCATACCGGTGCTGGTGGCGGCCCTCGCCGCCGTCGGGGTCGGCCTCCTGCCGCGGCGACCGGAGGATGCCCAATGAACCACTGGCCTACCGTCATCGGCGCCTGCGTGCTGGCCTACGCGCTCAAGCTCGCCGGTCACCTCGTGCCGCACCACTGGCTGGAGGGGCGACGGGTGCGCCGGGTCACCGGACTCCTGCCGGTGGCGCTGCTGACGGCGCTCGTGGTCGTCCAGGCGTTTGCCGGCACCACGGGAGGCCTGGTCCTCGACGCCCGCGCGGCCGGTCTCGGTGTCGCGATCGTCGCGCTCGTGATGCGTGCCCCGTTCCTCGTCGTCGTCGTGCTGGCGGCGGTCACTGCTGCCGGACTGCGCCACCTCGGCTGGGGGTGAGCGGCGCCAGACCTATGCTGCGACCCATGGAACAGCGGCTCAGCCTGGTCACCCTCGGGGTCAGCGACCTCACCCGGGCCCGGGCGTTCTACGAGGCCCTGGGCTGGCAGGCCGGGGAGTCGCCCGAGGGCGTGGTCTTCTTCCAGACCGGTGGCATGGTCGTGGCGCTCTGGGGTCGGGCCGAGCTCGCCGCGGACAGCGTCGTCACGGACAGCGGCGGCTGGGGCGGGATCACGCTGGCGCACAACGTCCGCTCGCCGCAGGAGGCCGACCAGGTCCTCGCCGAGGCGGCGGCCGCAGGCGGCACGGTGCTCCGCGCGGGGGCACCGACCGACTGGGGCGGCTACTCGGGGGTCTTCGCCGACCCGGACGGACACCCGTGGGAGGTCGCGCACAACCCGTACTGGCCCATCACCGACGAGGGCGCGACGCTGATCACCGGCTGATCGGCTCGACGCCGCCGCTCAGGCGAGGCCGAGGTAGTGCTCGAGACCGACGGTGACCCCGGGGTGGTCGGCGACCTTGCGCACGCCCTCGATGACGCCCGGCATGAAGGAGACCCGGTCGAACGAGTCGTGGCGGATGGTCAGCGCCTCCCCCTCGTTGCCGAGCAGCACCTCCTGGTGGGCCACCAGCCCGCGCAGTCGCACGGAGTGCACCGGTATGCCGTGCACGCGCCCGCCGCGGGCCCCGCCCGGGTCCCTCGTGGTCGCGTCGGGGACGGGGCACAGACCCGCGCTCTCACGGGCCGCACCGACGAGGTCCGCCGTGCGCGCGGCGGTGCCGGACGGCGCGTCGACCTTGTCGGGGTGGTGCAGCTCGATGATCTCGACCGACTCGTAGAACCGGGCCGCCTGCTGCGCGAACGACATCATGAGGATCGCGCCGATGGCGAAGTTCGGCGCGACGAGGACGCCGACGCCCGCCCCGGACCGTGACGGGGGCGCCCCGGCGAGCTGGCGCTCCAGCGTCTGCAACCGAGCGGCGTCCCACCCGGTCGTGCCGACGACCACGTGCACGCCTTGGGCCACGCAGTGCGCAACGTTTGCCGGGGACGCGTCCGGGACCGAGAACTCGACGACGACGTGCGCGCCCGCCAGGTCGCCGAGCTCGTCCCCCATGTCGAAGGTGCCCACCAGTTGCAGCCCCCCGGCCGCCTCCACCGCCCGACACACCGCGGAGCCCATCCGTCCGGACGCACCGATCACCGCAACTGACGTCTCATCGCTCACGCCCCGAAGCCTAGCCATCCGTCTCGGGAGCGTGAGCACCGTGCGGCACGGCGCTGGGCTGGTGCCACACTCGTGCGTCATGGTGCCCTCGCAGACCGACCGCACGACCCCCCAGACTGTTGTCCACCTGCACGGCGCGGGGGTCAGCCTGCTGCTCGACATCGGTGGCGGGCTGTTGCCGGCCATCGCCCACTGGGGACCGGATCTCGGCGAGCTCGATGCGACCTCCGCCGCGGCTCTCGTGGGCGCCGGGGTGCCGCTCATCGGGCCCAACGCTGTCGACACCCCGATCCGGTTGGCCGTGCTGCCGGAGCACCACACCGGGTGGACCGGCCGACCGGGCCTGTCGGGGAGTCGGGAAGGGCGGGCCTGGTCACCCCTTTTCACGACGACCTCGGTCAGCCTCGACGGCGCCCCCGTCACCGGGTGGACCGAGTCGGGAGCGGGCGTCGTCGGCGTGACGGCGCTCGACGACGAAGCCGGACTCGCCCTCGACCTGACGATCGAGCTGCTCCCGAGCGGACTGGTCCGCGCTCGGGCCCGGGTCACCAACACCGGCGAGGATCGTTACGCGCTGGAGGACCTCGTCCTCGCCTTCCCGGTGCCCCCCGAGGCGTGCGAGCTGCTTGACTTCGGCGGCCGGTGGGGCCACGAACGGGCCCCCCAGCGCCGGCCGTTCACCGTCGGCACCCACCTGCGCGAGGGACGCAAGGGCCGCACGGGCGCCGACAGCGCCTACCTCCTGCACGCCGGGACGCCGGGGTTCGGCTTCGGTGACGGGCAGGTGTATGCCGTGCACACGGCATACAGCGGCAACCACACCCACTACGCCGAGCGCGTCTTCACCGGTGACCGGATCCTCGGCGGTGGGGAGCTGCTGCTGCCTGGGGAGGTGCAGCTCGCGACCGGCGAGGCCTACGAGGGCCCGTGGGTCTATGCGGCCCACGGCACCGGGCTCGACGACGTCGCCCGCCGCTTCCACCGGCACCTGCGCAGCCGCGAGCGGCCCGTGACGACGACCCGCCCCGTGACGCTCAACGTCTGGGAGGCCGTCTACTTCGACCACGACACCGACCGGTTGCTTGACCTCGCCGAGCGGGCGGCGGCGTTGGGGGTGGAGCGCTACGTCCTCGACGACGGGTGGTTCGGGTCGCGGCGCGACGACCGGTCAGGGCTGGGTGACTGGGTCGTCTCGGACGTCGCGTGGCCGCACGGGCTGCACCCGCTCGTCGACCGGGTGCGGGCCCTGGGCATGGAGTTCGGGCTGTGGTTCGAGCCGGAGATGGTCAACCCCGACTCCGACGTGGCCCGCGCGCACCCGGAGTGGGTCCTGTCCGCCCGCCGGGAGTGGCCGGTCGAGTCGCGTCACCAGCAGGTCCTCAACCTCGGCATCGAGGGAGCCTACGAGCACGTCAAGGCGCAGATCCTCGCCGTCCTGGACGAGTACGACATCGGCTACGTCAAGTGGGACCACAACCGCGACCTCATCGAGGCCGGGACGCAGCCCGAGGGGGGTCGCCCCGGGGTCCACGAGCAGACCCGGGCCTTCTACCGGTTGCTCGACGAGATCCGGGCGGCCCACCCCGACCTCGAGATCGAGTCGTGCTCCTCCGGTGGCGCCCGGGTCGACCTCGGTGTCCTCGAGCGCACCGACCGGGTCTGGGTGTCCGACAACATTGACCCGCACGACCGGCAGCACATGCTGCGGTGGACGACCCAGCTGATCCCGCCGGAGTTCATGGGCTCGCACGTCGCCTCGGGACGGTCACATACGACCGGACGCATCCACGACCTCGGGTTCCGGGCTGCCACAGCCATTTTCGGGCACTTGGGTATCGAGTGGGACCTTGCCCGGGCGAGCGACGACGAGCTCTCCGAGCTCAGTGCGTGGATCGCCTTCTTCAGGCAGGAGCGCGAGCTAATGCTCGGCGGTGAGGTCGTCCGGATGGACGGTTTCGACCCGGATGTCCTCCTCCACGGGGTCGTCGCCCCGGACCGCTCCCGGGCGATCTTCGCCATGGTGGTGCTCGACAGCGTTGACGCGTCTCCCGGTCCCCGGCTGCGGTTCCGAGGTCTGGACCCGGCACGGCGCTACCGACTCCGCCCGACCATCGTCGGCGCTGCGCCCTCCGGTCTGCAGGCACCGAGGTGGTGGGGTGCGCGTGAGGACGGGTTCCCCGGGATCGTCCTCACCGGTGGTGCGCTCGAGCACGTGGGCGTCGCGGCGCCGATCGTGCACCCCGACCAGGTGGTCCTGTTCCGCGCCGAGGAGACGTCGTGACGGTCTGAGCCCGTGCCACGATGACCGGATGGATCTTGACGAGGCGCTCACCCAGCTCTACGGGCTGCGCCCCGACGAGTTCCTGGCCGCCCGGCGTCGGCTCGCCCTGGCCGCGACGTCGGGAGGCGAGCCCGGTCTGGCCAAGGCCATCGACTCGATGCGCAAGCCCACGGCGGCGGCGTGGGCCGTCAACCTGCTGACCCGGCAGCGACCCGATGCCGTCGAGCGACTCCTCACCCTGGCCGCCTCCTTCCACGGTGCCCACGAGCGCATCGACGGACCGGCCCTGAAGGAGCTCGGCCGTGAGCGCACGCGCCTCGTCGACGAGCTGATGGGCGCCTGCGCCGAGGTGGTCAGGGAGGCCGACGGTTCGTGGTCACCGGCGGTCGCCAACCAGGTGCGGGAGACGTTCGTGGCCGCGCTGTCCACGACGGCCGCCGCCGACGCCGTGGCCTCGGGCCAGCTCACCCGCGCGCTCTCCTACGCCGGGTTCGGCGACGTCGACCTCTCCGAGGCCCTCGCGGCGCCCGCCCCTGCTCGGCGGCCGGCCCTGCGGGTCATCGCCGGGGAAGGGAAGGGACGGGACGGAACAACTGACGAGTCCGAGCCCGACCCTGACCCCAACCCCGAGCCCGACCCGTCGGCGCTCGCCCGTCTGGCCGCCGCCGAGGCCCGTTCCCGCGAGACGATGGCCGCCGCCGCCGCAGCCGGCGCCGAGCTCATCGGGGTCACCAGCGGCCTGGCCCAGGTAGATGCCCGGATCCACGAGCTCGAGGTGACGTTGAGCGAGGCCCGCTCACAGCGGGATGCTCTCGTGGCGGCCCGGGCCGACGCCGTCGCGACGAACAAGGTCGCCGAGCGGACGCTGCGAGCCTCCCTCGCCGAGCTCGACGAGGCCCGCGCCGCCCTCCCCGACGACCGCCCCTGACGGCAGCCGCGCTGTTCCCACCCTGCTGTCATAGCCCTGCTCCCACCCCCCGTTCAGGTCCGTGGAGCAGCATCCCGATGTGACCACTTTTCAGCCGAGCGACCTGCTCACCGCCTGGACCGCGTCGCCGGTCGGACTCGGGCTGCTCGTCCTGGTTGCCGGCCCGTATGCCGTGTGGTGGCGCCGTGCCCGCCGCGTCGGCGTCGGGTGGCCCGCCTGGCGGATACTGCTGTTCCTCGTCGTCGGGGTCGGGACGCTGGCCTACGCGGTGTGCGGTCCGCTCGCGGTCTACCGCACGTCCCTCTTCTGGGTCGGCGCCCTTCAGGTGGCGGTCCTCTCATCGGTCACCCCGGTGGGCCTCGCCCTCGGCGACCCGCTGGGACTGGTGCGGGCGGCTCACGGCTCGACGCAACCGTGGCTGGTCCGCGCCCTCCACGGCCGGGTCGCGCGGGCCCTGATGTTCCCGGCCGTCAGCTCACTCCTCGCAGTCGGCTCGCTGGTGCTCGTCTTCTTCACGCCCTGGTTCGAGCTCTCGACGCGATCCGCCCCGGTCGAGGCCCTGCTCGACGTCCAGCTGCTGGTCCTCGGGCTGCTCTTCGTCCTCCCGATCCTCGTCGACGAGCTGTTGCCGCCCTGGGCCACCCCGGGGGTGCGCACCCTCCTCGCCTTCGCGGACGGTCTGCTCGACGCCATCCCGGGGATCCTCGTGATGACGGCCCCGACCCTCCTGGCCCCCGGCTTCCCCGGCTTTGCCGTACGCACCGGCGACCCCACGCCGATCGTCGACCAACACCTCGGCGGCGGGACGATGCTCGTGGTCGCCGAGGCCGTCGGGCTGCCGATCATCCTGGCGGTCTTCATCGAGTGGATGGGTGCGGATGCCCGAGAAGCCCGCGTCATCGACGCCCAGCTTGACGCGGCCGCCGCCGAGCCGGACGCCATCTCGCCGTCGGTGCCCGGCGCCACCGCCCCCGTGTTGTGGTGGGAGAGCGACCCCCGCTTCGAGGGTCGCTACCGTCGGCGCGACTGACAGCGCGGGTGCGTGCCGTTGCGTTTGACGGCGCGCACCCCGCGACGGGACGGCCCGGCATACCGCGAGGGTATGCCGGGCCGTCCCGTCCGGGAGTTGCGCGCCTCAGGCGTTGGCAGGCTCGGCGTCCTCGGCCGGAGCCGAGGCGTCACCCTCGGCCATGACGGCCGCGAGGGAGAGCTTGCCGCGCGGGTCGATCTCCTTGAGCTCGACCTGGACCTTCTGGCCGACCTTCAGGACGTCGTCGACGTTGTCGATCCGCTTGCCGCCGACGAGCTTGCGCACCTCGGAGATGTGCAGCAGGCCGTCCTTGCCCGGGAGGAGGGAGATGAACGCGCCGAAGGTCGTCGTCTTCACGACGGTCCCCATGAAGCGCTCACCGATCTCGGGCATCTGCGGGTTGGCGATGGCGTTGACGGCCGCGCGGGCCGCCTCGGCCGAGGGCCCGTCGACGGCGCCGATGTAGACCGTGCCGTCGTCCTCGATGGAGATGTCGGCGCCCGTGTCGTCCTGGATCTGGTTGATCATCTTGCCCTTGGGGCCGATGACCTCGCCGATCTTGTCCACGGGGACCTTGACCGTGATGATCCGCGGGGCGTAGGGCGACATCTCGTCGGGCACGTCGATGGCCTCGGCCATGACGTCGAGGATGTGCAGGCGGGCCTCGCGGGCCTGGGTCAGCGCGCCACCGAGGACCGAGGCGGGGATGCCGTCGAGCTTGGTGTCGAGCTGGATCGCCGTGACGAACTCCTTGGTGCCGGCGACCTTGAAGTCCATGTCGCCGAAGGCGTCCTCGGCGCCGAGGATGTCGGTCAGCGTGGCGTACTCGCCGCCTTCGAAGATGAGGCCCATGGCGATACCGGCGACGGGGGCCTTGAGCGGCACCCCGGCGTTCAGCAGGGACATGGTGCTCGCGCAGACGGAGCCCATGGACGTGGAGCCGTTGGAGCCGAGAGCCTCGGACACCTGACGGATCGCATAGGGGAACTCGTCCCGCTTCGGCAGCACCGGCAGCAGTGCGCGCTCAGCGAGGGCACCATGGCCAACTTCGCGACGCTTCGGCGAACCGACGCGGCCGGTCTCCCCGACGGAGTAGGGCGGGAAGTTGTAGTTGTGCATGTACCGCTTTGTGGTCTGCGGGTCGAGCGTGTCCAGCTTCTGCTCCATGTCAAGCATGTTCAGCGTGGTCACCCCAAGGATCTGGGTCTCGCCACGCATGAACAGTGCAGAACCGTGCACCCGGGGCAGCACGCCGACCTCAGCAGACAGCGTGCGAATGTCCGCAACGCCGCGGCCGTCGATGCGGATGTGCTCGGTGATCGTCTTGTGACGGACGAC
>NZ_JBKJPP010000215.1:0-5749 GCF_046595215.1 Lapillicoccus sp.
GGACAACTACGCCCAGCTGTTCTCCCGGCTGAAGTTCTCGACCTACTTCCTCAACTCGACCATCGTCGCCGTCGTCGTGACGGCCGGCAACCTGCTGTTCTGCTCGATGCTCGGCTATGCCCTGGCGATGCTCGACTTCAAGGGCAAGCGTGTCGTCTTCACCGCCGTCATGACCACCTTGATGATCCCCGGGGTCGTGACCTTCGTGCCGCTCTTCGTGCTCGTCGCGAACGCCGGACTCATCGACTCGATCCCCGGTCTGATCCTGCCGTTCCTGGTCAGCCCCTTCGGGGTGTTCCTCATGCGCCAGTTCTTCATGGGACTGCCGCGTGACCTTCTCGACGCAGGTCGGGTCGACGGCGCCGGAGAGCTGAGGATCTTCGCCCGGATCTTCCTCCCGCTCTGCGGCCCGGCGCTCGCAACGCTTGGCATCCTCACGTTCCTCGGCAGCTGGAACAACTTCCTCTGGCCGCTCGTCGTGGCCCAGACCGAGGCGCACTACACCCTGCCCGTCGCGCTGGCGCTCTACTCCACCGGCCAGAACAGCACCCAGTACGGGTTGTTGCTCGCCGGGTCCACGGTCGTCGTCCTCCCCATCCTGCTCGTCTTCATGATCTTCCAGCGCCGCTTCATCGAAGGCATCGCCACCACCGGCATCAAGTGAACTCGGCTCACCCGAAAGGTGTTTCACCCATGTCCTCACCACTCTCCTTCCCCATCACCCCCAACCGGCGCCAGCTCCTCCTCGGCGCAGCCGCGACCGTCGGGGCCGTCGCCCTCGGCGGGTCCAGCGCCTCGGCCTCGCCCCTCGGAGGCCAGGCACCCTCACTGATTCTCTCCAGGGACAAGAGAAGGGACAGGAGGGAGATGAAGCCGGAGCGCGTCCGCCGGTGGGCCTCGGACACATGGCTCAGCCTCGTGGCGATGACCGACGCCACCACCGGTCTGCCCGCGGACAACATCTCCGAGGGGCTCGCCGTGTCGGACCGTTCCGGCTACACCTCACCGACGAACATCGCCGGCTACCTCTGGAGCGCCGTCGTCGCCCGCGAGCTGGAGATCATCTCGAAGGGTGAGTGCACCAGGCGCCTCCTGCAGACCCTCTCGACGATCGACCGGATGCAGCACCACGTGCCCAGCGGGATGTACTACAACTGGTACGACGAGGCCACCGGCGGCGTCCTCACGATCTGGCCGACCGACGGCAACCGGGTCTATCCCTTCCTCTCCAGCGTCGACAACGGCTGGCTCGGCGCGGCGTTGCGCGTGGTCAGCAACGCCGACAAGAAGGCGGCGGCGCTGGCCTCGAAGATCTTCGGCCGGATGCGCTGGGACATGTTCTACGACGCAGCGGCGGGCAGGAACCCGGGCGGTCTCATCCACGGCGGGTTCTACGACGCGGCCCCGCCGGCCGGCTCGAGCACCTTCGTCGGCAACCACATCGGGTTCGGCCCGGACGTCTGGTACACCAACCACCACTACGACACGACCGTCTCCGAGACCCGGATCACGACCTACCTGGGCATCATCCAGAAGCAGATCCCGGCCAAGCAGTACTTCGCGCTGTGGCGGACCTTCCCCAACACCAACGACTGGTCGTGGCAGGAGAGCCAGGCCGTGGGGGTGACGCGCAGCTACCTCGGGACCGATGTCTTCGAGGGCGCCTACCCCTACCGCGGCATGAAGATCGTGCCGGGCTGGGGCGGCAGCATGTTCGAGGAGCTCATGCCGGACATGTTCGTCCCCGAGAGCGACTGGGCACCGCGCAGTTGGGGACTCAACCACCCGCTGCACGTGCGGGCCCAGCGGGAGCACGGGCTCGTCGAGGCGGGCTACGGCTACTGGGGCTTCTCCCCCTCCAGCGACCCGTTTGCCGGCTACCGCGAGTACGGCGTCGACCAGCTCGGCCTCAACCCCGAGGGCTACTTCTCCGACCGCGAGAAGACCAACGTCGACGCAGGGTTCGGCACCTTCCGACCGGGCGCCAACCCGGCCCCGAAGTTCGGCGACGGTGTCGTCACTCCGCACGCCTCGTTCCTCGCGATGATGCACGAGCCGCAGGCGGCCTTCGCCAACCTCGCCGGCATCCAGGACGAGCTGAAGGCCTACGGCCGCGGTGGATTCTTCGACGCGGTGGGCACCCGCTCCGGGACCATCGCCCGACGCTACCTCTCGCTCGACCAGGCCATGGTCATGGGCTCGATCGGCAACGTCCTCGGCGAGAACGTGATCCGGCGCGCCTTCTGCGGGCGCGACGCGGAGCCCGCGCTGCGTCCGGTGATCGGCATCGAGGAGTTCGGGGCGGGTCTCGTCTGATGGTTCCGGTCAGGCTCACCAGCCCGGACGGTATTCCGTTCCGGGACCTCAACGGCAACGGCGTCATGGACCCCTTCGAGGACCCACGGGCTGAGGTGGAGGAACGCGTCGACGACCTCCTCGGGCGGTTGTCGCTCGAGGAGAAGGTCGGGCTCATGTTCCAGACCGTCATCGAGGCGGGCGAGGACGGGTCAGTGCTCGAGCGGCCGGGGAGGATCAGCAAGTCACCGACGAGCGAGGTGGTGCAGGGCAAGCACCTGACCCACTTCAACGTCCATGCGCTCACCGACCCGAGGATGGCGGCGAGGTGGAGCAACGCGCTCCAGAAGGTGGCCGAGCAGACTCCCCACGGCATACCGGTGACCGTGTCGAGCGACCCGCGGCACGCGTTCATCGACAACTCCGGTGTCTCCTTCTCGGCCGGGGCCTTCTCCCAGTGGCCTGAGCCGCTCGGCCTGGCCGCGCTGCGGGACGCGGAGGCGGTGCGACAGTTCGCCGACATCGCGCGGCAGGAGTATCTCGCCGTCGGGATCCGGGCCGCGCTGCACCCGACGCTGGACCTCGCGACCGAGCCGCGCTGGGCTCGCCAGGCCGGCACGTTCGGGCAGGACGCGGACCTCGTGACCGAGCTGGGGGTTGCCTACCTGCACGGCTTCCAGGGCGATGCCCTCGGGCCTGCCAGCGTGGCGTGCACGAGCAAGCACTTCCCGGGCGGCGGGCCGCAGAAGGACGGGGAGGACGCGCACTTCCCCTACGGCCGCGAGCAGGTCTACTCCGATGGCAGCCTGGGGGATCACCTCAAGCCGTTCCCGGCGATGATCGCAGCGGGCACCGCGGCGATGATGCCCTACTACGGCATGCCCATCGGGCTGGAGGTCGACGGTGAGCCGATCGAGGAGGTTGGCTTCGGCTACAACCAGCAGATCGTCTCCGGGCTGCTGCGCAAGCAGCTGGGCTACGACGGGGTCGTCGTCACCGACTGGGAGCTCGTCAACGACAACCACGTCGGCGACCAGGTGCTGCCGGCGCGCGCGTGGGGGGTGGAGCACCTCGACCCATCCGGTCGGATGGAGCTGATCCTGTCCGCCGGGGCCGACCAGTTCGGCGGCGAGGAGTGTGTCGAGATCCTGCTCGACCTCGTGGCCTCGGGTCGCGTGAGCGAGTCGCGGATCGACGAGTCGGCCCGGCGCCTGCTCGCGGTGAAGTTCCGGCTCGGACTCTTCGACAACCCCTTCGTCGACGAGGACGCGGCGGCCGAGGTCGTCGGTCGGGACGACTTCACCGCCGAGGGGTATGCCGCACAGTCCCGTTCGGTGACGGTGCTCCAGAACGCTGCTGACAACGGCCCGGCCGATCGTGCAGGTGCCGTGCTGCCGCTGGCGCGGGGGTTGCGGATCTATGCGGAGAACCTGTCCGCGGACGCCGTGTCCCGGGTCGGGACCCCCGTGGAGCGCCCGGAGGACGCCGACGTCGCGATCATCAGGCTGGCGGCGCCGTTCGAGCCGCGGTCGGACCTCTTCCTCGAGGCGATGTTCCACCAGGGGTCGCTGGACTTCCCTCCCGGCCTCGTGGCCCGGTTGGCGCGCATCGCGGACCACTGCCTGCTGGTGCTCGACATCGGCCTCGACCGCCCGGCGGTGCTGACGCCGTTGCTGCCCATGTCGGCAGCGGTCGTCGCCAGCTTCGGCACGAGCGACGACGCGCTCGTCGATGCGCTGTCCGGGACGATCCCACCACAGGGGCGGCTCCCGTTCGACCTCCCCCGGTCCATGGAGCAGGTGCGCCTGCACCACGAGGACGTTCCCGGTTATGACGACCCGCTCTTTCCCTTCGGCCACGGCCTCAGGTGGTGAGGGTGGGCCCGAGATGACGGTTCCGGCCGAGGCTGACTGATCTCGCCGGTGTTCGACATGGCGCTCACTCATCGACGTACGCTGCTTCGTACAGAGGAGTTTCGGACACAGGAGGGGTGCCGTGCGAGTCTCGGGGACGCGGGACCTGGGTGCTCTGGTCCGTGAGGTGCGCCTCCAACGCGGTCTGACCCAGGAGGGCCTCGCGCGGGAGATCGGAGTCCGCCGCCAGTGGGTGGTGCAGGTGGAGCGCGGCACGGGAAACCCCAACTGGCTGACATTGCGCAGGCTCCTCGACGTCCTCGACCTCCACGTGGACATCAGCCCCGCGCAGGCCCCGGCCCAGGGGTCGGTCCACACGGGCGATCCCGACACCGGTAACGCGTCCGACCGGGTCGACCTCGACGCGCTGCTCGAGGGCTGCACCGACAGCACCCGATGACCGGCGAGCGTGCCGTGCTCCTGGGTGGCCGCCTCGCCGGCCACCTCCAGGAGACCCGGACCGGTCGGCGGATCTTCACCTACGACGAGTCCTACCGGAGCGAAGGTTCGACTCCGCTGTCCCTGTCCATGCCCTTGGTTCGCGCCGAGCACAGCGGCAGGGTGCTCGGGGCCTACCTGTGGGGTCTGCTGCCGGACGACGACCGGGTCCTGGAGCGGTGGTCGCGCCAGTTCCGGGTGTCGAGGCACAACCCGGTCTCGTTGCTGTCCCACGTCGGGCAGGACTGCGCCGGGGCCGTGCAGTTCGTGGCGCCCGACCGGGTCGGGGAGAGCGGGAGCGGCGGCGTCGAGTGGCTCTCCGACGGCGACGTCGAGGAGTGGGTGCGCACGGTGTGCCTTGACCCGTGTGCATGGCTTCCCGGGGCGGGGCGTGGCCTGTTCAGCCTCGCGGGCACACACGCCAAGCTCGCCCTGCTCCATGACGGCAACCGATGGGGACGGCCCCACGGCGCGGTGCCCACCACCCACATCCTCAAGCCTGCCGCCGCTTTCACCTCCCAAGAGCTCAACGAGCACCTGTGCCTGCGCACGGCCCGGGCGCTCGGCATGCCGGCCGCCGCCTCCGAGGTACGCGCCTTCGGCGGCGAGTCCGCGATCGTCGTGACCCGCTACGACCGGGTCCGTCAGGGCAACACATGGGTGCGGGTGCACCAGGAGGACCTCTGCCAGGCGTTGGGCCTGCCCCCCGGGAAGAAGGACCAGGCTCACGGCGGTCCCGGGGCGTCCTCGATCGCCCGACTCCTCCGGACCCAGATGCCCGGCGACGTCGGCGAGAACGCCGTGGTGCGGTTCATCCAGGCCCTGGCCTTCAGCTGGGCCAGCGGCGGCACCGGTGCCGATGCGAAGAACTACTCCCTGTTGCTCTCCGGCCGGCAGGTGCGTCTGGCACCGCTCTACGACCTCGCCAGCGCGTTGCCCTACGCCACGACGCGATCTACGGGCGCCGGCGGGTCGGAGCCGGCCCTGGGCAGGCTCGCGCTGGCGATGCGCGTGGGCCGGCACTCCGTGTTGCGGCAGATCGACCGCAACGACTGGGTGAGCCTCGCGGCCGGGACCGGGCTGGACCCGGACCACGTGCTCGA
>NZ_JBKJPP010000185.1:0-4968 GCF_046595215.1 Lapillicoccus sp.
CCACATCGCGCTCGGCCAGCAGAAGTACGTCCTGGTCCACGGCTCCGGTGTCGTCGGCTACCAGGACAACCTCCTGCTCGGCGGGCACGTCGACCTCGCGACGACGCGGGTGGCGAAATAGGACTCACAGGCTGCTCCACAGATGCACCGGGTTCGATCACGATCCGGCGACGTATGGGGGCGTTGGTTCAGCATGTGGGACGGGCTGGTCTAGGGTTTCGACGTCCGGGAATGTGCGCAGGCGCATCCGCCTTTGAGAAGACCGAGGTTTGAAGACGCATGACGATTGTCCCAGGCCAGGAGGACACCGGCGACGGGCTCGCGCTCGACACCGAAGGCCTCGACGGGGCGGTCGCGATCAAGGGGCGTTCGCCATGGGAGATCGTCTGGGCCCGGCTGCGCCGGGACAAGGTCACGATGGCGGCGCTCGTCCTGTCGACGCTCTTCATCGTCGTGGCGGTCCTGGCGCCGGTCCTGGCCAATCTGGGTGTGCTCAAGCCCGACGTCACCCACAACGACCTCGTGACGGGTCTTGGGTCCATGCCGGACGGCTTCGGCGGAGGCATCTCGTGGGCCCACCCGCTCGGCGTGGAGCCCGGCACGGGACGTGACCTGCTGGCCAGGATCCTCACGGGCATGACGACGTCCCTGACGGTTGCCGTCCTCGCGACCGTCTTCTCGGTCGTCATCGGCACCATCCTCGGGATCATCGCGGGCTTTGCCGGTGGGTCCGTCGACTGGTTCATCAGCCGGTTCATCGACCTCATCCTCAGCTTCCCCAGCACCCTCATGCTGCTGGCACTCCAGGCCGTCCTCGTGCAGATCATCGCCGACCTCATCAATCAGCCCAATACGGCGCCGTCGCCGAAGATCATCTTCATGATCGTCGTGCTCGGGTTCTTCGGCATCCCCCAGTTCGCCCGGATCGTGCGCGGACAGGTCCTGTCCCTGCGCGAACGCGAGTTCATCGAGGCGGCCCGCTCGCTCGGGGCCAAGCGCGGTCGGATCTACTTCAAGGAGCTTCTCCCGCACCTCTGGGCGCCGCTGCTGGTCTACACCACACTCGTCATGCCGGCCAACATCGCCGCTGAGGCCACCCTCGGCTTTCTCGGAGTGGGGATCAACCCTCCCGCGGCGTCGCTGGGGGCGATCCTCAACGACTCGGTGAGCTACGCGATCCCCGACCCCGGATACTTCCTCTTCCCCGGGTTGACGGTCTTTGTCCTCGTGCTGTCGTTCAACCTCCTCGGTGACGGACTGCGCGATGCGCTCGATCCCCGATCGGGGCGCTCATGACGTGGCAGCGCACCCGCCGGTCGACACCCCCCATGATCGCCGTGGCCACACAGAGCCACGGCGCAGAGCTCGTCGCAAACGCGGCGAGTAGGTCCACCCCACCGACCGTGGTGGTTCGTGCACACAAGGAGAGAACATGATGCGCACCAAGAAGGGCGCTACCGGGGTCGCCCTCGGGGCGGTCGTGGCACTTGCCGCGGCGGCATGCAGCAGCTCGGGAGGCTCCGGCGGCACCCCCTCCGCTGGCAGCTCGGCAGCCGCCGGCCAGAAGGGCGGCACGCTCTACATGCTCAACCTCGGTCCGCACAGCGGTCTCGACCCGCAGCAGACCTACATCGGCGCGGACCTCGAGTTCGCTTCCCGGGTCTTCGCCCGCAGCCTGACGACCTACACGCCGGGCAAGGACGCCAAGCTGATCCCCGACCTCGCGACCGACACCGGCACGATGTCGGACGGGGGCAAGACGTGGAAGTTCACCCTCGTGGACACGGCCAAGTGGCAGGACGGCCAGCAGGTCAAGTGCGAAGACGTCAAGTACGGCATCTCCCGCACCTTCGCCACGGACGTCATCTCCAACGGTCCGACCTACATCCTCCAGTACCTCGACATCCCCGGCAAGAAGGACGCGGCCGGCGCCGATGTCGCCGGGTACAACGGTCCCTACAAGGGCGAGGGTCAGGATCTCTACGACAAGGCCGTGACGTGCGAGGGCCAGAACCTGACCCTGCACTTCAAGACCCCGTGGGCGGACTTCAACCAGGCTGCGGCCTCGCTCGCAGCCTTCTCGCCGTTCCGCAAGGACAAGGACAAGGGCGACAAGAGCCTGTTCGACGTCTTCTCCAACGGGCCCTACATGCTCGAGGGCACCTTCGACGCGGCCAAGGGCGGGACGTGGGTGCGCAACCCCAGCTGGGACGCGGCCTCGGACCCGGTGCGCAAGGCCTACCCCGACAAGATCGTCGACGTCGAGGGAGTCACGACCGAGCAGATCTACCAGCGAATGCTTGCTGACGGTGGTGACGACAAGACGGCCATCACCTTCCAGCCTGCGCCGGCCTCGCTCCTGCCGCAGATCGTCGCCGACCCGAAGGCGGCGACCCGCACGACCAACCCTCCGGCGCCCTACGTGGACTATGTCCAGCCGAACGTCACGAGCAAGGTGATGTCGAACCCGACGATCCGCCAGGCCTTCGCCATGGCGACCAACCGCGACGCCTACGTCACGGCCAACGGCGGCAAGCAGGTCATGGAGCCGTCGTACGCCATCTGCAACAAGACACTGAAGTGCTACAAGGACTTCAACCCCTTCGGTGCGCCGACCGCCGGTGATCCCGACGGCGCCAAGAAGGTGCTCACCGACGCCGGGATCGCGACCCCGATCGCCATCACCGTCGCCTACCGCAAGACGCCGACGCGCGACAAGTCCTTCTCGGCGCTGAAGGAGACGTGGGACAAGGCCGGTTTCAACGTGACGCTCGAGGGCGTCACCGACAAGTACTACCGGACCATCTCCAGCCCCGCCTTCAAGGACCGGGACGCCTTCTACGCCAGCTGGGGCGCTGACTGGCCCTCGGGCTCGACGGACATCCCGCCGCTGTTGGACGGTCGGATCAACATCTCGGCTGCTGGCAGCAACCAGGACTACGGGTACTTCAACGACCCCGACGTCCACAAGGCGATCGACGCCGCCTATCTCATCCCGGACGCGGACGCCCGTGAGAAGGCGTGGGGTGACATCGACGAGATGATCTCCAAGAAGGGTGGGATCATCCCGCTCGTGAACCAGAAGTTCGTCTTCATGCGCGGCAGCGCGGTCAAGGGCTACGAGGAGAACCTCCTCTTCGGCGGCTACGTCGACCTGGCGAACATCGCCGTCAAGTAACGGCTGGCCTCCAGGCCAACCAGCAGTTCCGCCGCCGCGGCGGCCGTGCCGGACGGGCAACCCCCGTTCGGCACGGTCAGCGTCGGTGTCCGCAGCGAGAGGAAGGCGGCTGCGCCCCAGCGGCGCCGACATCCCATGTTCTTCTACATCATCCGCAGGCTCATCTCCGGCGTGGTCATGCTGCTCATCATCAGCATGGCCACCTTCCTGGTCTTCTTCGCCTCCCCGATCGACCCGGCGAGCCTGACGTGCGGCAAGTCCTGCACCCCCACCGTCATCGAGGGAAATCGCAAGCTTCTCGGCTTCGACAAGCCGCTCCCCGTCCAGTACGCAAACTTCATCAAGGGGATCGCCGTCGGCCGCGACTATCCGGACGACCCCGAGGTCAAGCGCGTCTCCCCCCAGAACGTCTTCACGTGCAACGCCCCTTGTCTGGGCTACTCGCAGCGCCAGAGCAAGTCGGTCACCGACATCGTCAGCGACGCGCTCCCGATCACGGCGTCGATCGCGTTCGCCGCCTTCATCCTGTGGATCGTCGTCGGGGTGCTCCTCGGCATCATTGCCGCCCTCAACCGCGGTCGATGGGTGGACCGGGTCATCGTGGGGACGTCTCTGGTCGGCTACTCCCTGCCCAGCTTCTTCATCGGCACCCTCCTGCTCGTCTTCGTGAGCATCAAGTGGGGCCTGTGGCCCCGCCCGGAGTACGTCGCCTTCGCGGAGAGCCCCGGCAGATGGGCCCAGGGACTGTTCCTGCCGGCCGTGACCCTGGCCGCGATCTTCGCCGCGAGCTATGTCCGCCTCACCCGGGCCTACATGCTCGAGACGATGTCCGAGGACTACATCCGGACCGCCCGGGCCAAGGGTGTCAAGGAGTTCACCGTGGTGCGTCGGCACGGGCTGCGCGCGGCGCTGACCCCCATCGTGACGGCCGCCGGTCTCGACCTCGGCGGCCTGCTCGGAGGCGCCATCGTCAGCGAGCAGGTATTCGGTTTCCAGGGCCTGGGGTACAACGCCATCCAGGCGATCCAGAACACCGACCTCCCGGTCATCGTCGCCATCGTCGTGATCGCGGCGACCTTCATCGTGGTCGCCAACCTGCTCGTCGACATCCTCTACGGTGTCATCGACCCGCGCGTCCGGCTGAGCTGAGCAACGAGGAGCATCGGACGATGGCATCAGACACACGCGGCCAGCAGGCGGCCCCCCGGGACCGGACCCACCCCGCCACGGCGACGGAGTGCGCGTACCTCAGCGTCCGCGACCTCAAGGTCCACTTCCCGACAGACGACGGGCTCGTCAAGGCAGTCGACGGTCTCACCTTCGACCTCGAACGGGGCAAGACGATCGGGATCGTCGGGGAGTCCGGCTCGGGCAAGTCGGTGACGAGCCAGGCCATCCTCGGGCTGCACCGCAGGACCCGGGCGAAGACCTCGGGGTCGATCGTTCTCGACGGCGAGGACCTCATGACGGTCGGCGGCGAGCGGCTGCG
Source organism: Lapillicoccus sp. (assembly GCF_046595215.1). Taxonomy (NCBI): domain Bacteria; kingdom Bacillati; phylum Actinomycetota; class Actinomycetes; order Micrococcales; family Intrasporangiaceae; genus Lapillicoccus; species Lapillicoccus sp. The sequence continues at coordinate 4,668 of NZ_JBKJPP010000185.1, forward strand.
CACCCTGCGGGGCAACAAGATGGCGATGATCTTCCAGGACCCGCTGTCGGCCCTCCACCCCTACTACAGCGTCGGCGCCCAGATCATCGAGGGCATCCGGGTCCACCAGTCCGACATGTCGAAGTCGCAGGCCCGCACCCGGACGGTCGACCTCCTCGGGCGGGTGGGGATCCCCAACCCGCAGAAGCGCGTCGACCAGTATCCCCACGAGTTCTCGGGCGGGATGCGCCAGCGCGCCATGATTGCCATGGCCCTGGCCAACGACCCGTCGCTGCTCATCGCCGACGAGCCGACGACGGCC
>NZ_JBKJPP010000189.1:0-9170 GCF_046595215.1 Lapillicoccus sp.
CGCCGTCAGTCAAGGGAGTCTGGCCCTGCGGTCGTCCGCGCGTCCAACGGCAGCTCCAGGACCACCGTCGTTCCCTCCCCCTCGACCGAGGTCAGTCGCAGCTCCCCGTCGTGGTCCTCGACGATCTGCTTGACGATGGCCAGCCCAAGACCGGTGCCGGTGATCGCTTGGTCCTTGGCGTTGCTTGCGCGGTAGAACCGGGTGAACAGCTGTGCCTGGTCCGCGTCAGGGATACCGATACCACGGTCCCGACAGGTGACGAGAACCCGGCGGGCGCCCCGGTCCACCGTGCACCTGATGGTCACCACGCCTGCCGGGCGGCTGAACTTGATGGCGTTGGAGACGATGTTGACGACCGCGCGATGAAGATGTCCCCTGTCGCCCTGGACGATCGCCTCCTCCGGCCCGGCGTCGATGTCGAGCTCTATGGCGCCACTGCGGGCGAGTGGGGACAGCTCCTGGCCGGTGTGGGTGACCAGCTCACGCATGGACACCGGAGCGACGTTGACCTTGAGTCCGCCACTTTCGATCCGGTTGAGCACCAACAGGTCCTCGATCAGGCCGCGCAGTCGACTCGTGTTGCGGTCGACCACGTCGAGCATCCGATGCTGCTCCCCCGTGAGCTCGCCGGCGTCTCCGTCCTGGAGCAGCTCCAGATAGCCGCTGATCGACGTCAGTGGCGTCCGCAGCTCGTGGCTCACCGTCGCCAGGAAGTCGCTCTTCTGGCGGTCCAGCCGTTCGAGCCGTTCGACGTACTCGTTCTGGTGCTCCCGGTAGTCGGCCTCCACGATGAACCGAGCCACGAACGCAGCGACCTGCTGGACGGCGTTGGTTTCGGACGTGATCCACTCGCGGGGCTCATGGACCATGAGGACGTAGATCATCCCGATGACCCGGTCGCCAAGCCCGATGGGGACCATGATGACCGCGCGGGCCCCGGTCGCTTGGTGGAAGATCCTCGCTCGCTCCCGGGACTGCACCTCAGGCGCGAGGAAGTCGCCGCTTGCCGCAAAACCCTCACCCAGCCACAGCTCCTCAGCGAACCCGCCCACGTGCGGAACAAGATCGTCCGGGATGTCCCCCAGTGTTGACAGACCCGGGCCGTGCCACTGGGCACCGAGCAGCACCGTGTGGTCGGCATCGACAGTGTTGGCCATGACCCGGTCGGCGCCGAGTCCCTCGCCCAACGCGGCGCACAGGAAGTCCAGAGCTCGCTGGGTGTCTGGCGCCGTACGACTGGCACGCTCGATATCGATGGTGAGCTTTTGCATGCTCAGGGCCTGTGCTTGGGCCCGCTGAAGAACAAGATTGTGCTGCGTGAGTACGTTGAAATCGGCGGCAAGGGACCTGATCTCCAGGGAGCCCTGATCTTCGCGGGCGCACGCATCCAGCTCGCCCTCGCGCTGACGGGTCATCGTTTCACGCAGCTCAGCGATCGGATCCCTGATGGAACGCGCGACCCTGCGACCCATGACGAACGCCGCCACGAGTGCCGTAAGGGTGGCAGCTAAGGTCACTGCCGCCGCTGCCGTCGCCGTCGTCCGTACCGCCATCCGGTTCTGGTTGCGCTCGGTCTCGATGTGCCCACCGATCGCGGCGTTCGCTGCACGGAACCCGTCGAACAGGGCACGACCGACAGCCACATCTGTTGGCTCGCCTAGGTCCAGGGCTCGCTCCGTGCTCAGCGCATAGACCCACCACTGCTCCACCGCGAGCCGCTGACGGCCCTCAAGACCCGTTTGCAGTGCGGTGTCGGCATCGCCACGGCTGACGAGCGCGAGCTTGTCGCGCAACGTCGCCAGCGACACCATCGTCCGGGTTTGGGCGCCGAAGTACGGCTCCAGCATCGCCCGGTTATGGGAGATCTCATATCCGCGCAGCCCGGTCTCGGCATCGGTCATCGTCTGGAGGACCTGAACGTTGGCGTCGACGGCGGGGCCCGTGCCCAGGGTCAGCCGGTCGACCTCGCCGGCCTGGATCTGCAGTCCCCCGACGGCCGTGACACAGACCAGGGCAAGCAGTGCCCAGAGCAGATAGACGAGGTGGCGCAGGCGGGAGCCGATCGGCCGCCCGATGGCCGCCCGCCGACGGCGCAGGTCAGTCATCGGCGCCCACCGAGGTCACAGCAGGGGACTCGCCGACGAAGCCCTGCCGGGTCATGGTCCCCCAGACCTGCTTCTTGCCGCGCAAACTCGCCCACCAGCCTTCGAGACGCCACCATGCAGTCGCCTGACGGTAGCCGACGTTCTCCAGCACGGAGGCCAACAAGATTGCCCCCAGGTCACGCCAGCGAGTGTATTTGTGGGAGGTCAGCTCCTCGACGGCCATGGCGACCAGCGTCACCAGCGTCCCGTAGCCGTAGGCCACCGCCATGAACGTCAGCGCAAAGGGCGTGTTGACCACCCCGAGCGAGAAGCCGAGAACGACCAGGACGAGCCCGACGAGCTCCAGCAACGGTGCGATCAGCTCGAAGACCCAGTAGTACGGGATGGCCACGAGCCCGACCTTGCCGTAGCGAGGCTTGAGCAGCATCCCGCGGTACTTCCACAAGGTCTCCCACAGCCCTCGGTGCCACCTCTTGCGCTGGCTGCGGAGCACTGCGGCAGTCACCGGGACCTCGGTCCACGACACCGGCTGGGCCACGAACTGAACGCGATAGTCCCGGTGATGGTCGATCATGTGGCGGTGGATCCGCATGACCAGCTCGAAGTCCTCGCCGATGCTGTCGGGGTCGAGGCCGCCGACCTCGACCAGGACGTCGCGCCGGAACACCCCGAACGCGCCGCTGATCAGGATGAGCGCGCCGAACCGGGACCACCCCGTGCGCCCAAACAGGAAAGCCCGAAGGTACTCCACGACCTGAATGCGGACGAGCCACGCCTTGGCGAGGTTGACCTGGACGACACGTCCGTCGACCACCGTGCACCCGTTGACGACCCTGATCACCCCGCCGGACGCAACGACGCGAGTGGGATCGTCGGCAAAGGGCTGGGTGACCCCGATGAGCGCATCCGGATCCAGGATCGAGTCGGCGTCGACGAACACCACCAGCGGCTCGGCGGCCGCGTTGATGCCCACGTTGATGGCATCCGATCGACCGGAGTTCTCCTTGCGCACCACCAGCAGTCGGGTGCGACCGTCGCGTGGGATGTGGACGCCGATGATGGCGCCGCGGGTTGGCAGGTCGGAGGGAACCTCACGCTGGACGAGCACGAGGTCGAAGGCCGATCGCAGCTGCTCGAACGTCGCATCGGTGCTGCCGTCATCGACAACGATGACCTCGTGGCTCGGATAGCGCAGCGACAGCATGGCCTGCACCGAGGTGACAATCACCGCCTCCTCGTTGTAGGCGGCGGCCACGACCGAAACCCCCTGCGCCAGCTGACTAGCCACCCTCTCGTCACGACCGCCATAGCCCTTACGGCGTCCCTCGTGCAGGAACTCCCATGCGGCCAGGCCGATCAACACCAGCAGCGAGGTGTTGACGACCAGGAAGTAGATGAGCACAGGGGTGGCGACCACGTCCATGATCGCGGAGATGACATGACGCAAACCCTCGGGGAAGGACGACGAGGTCATCAGGACCGTCCTGAGCCGGAAGCCAGCTGCGCACGCAGCCCGGCGAGGTCAAGGGCACCACGTGCCGCGGAAGCGCTGGGTCCCTGCCGTGTGCTGGCGGCCTCTTCGAGTCTGGCGATGCCTTCGAAGCCGATCCGGACCAGGGAGTCGGCCGCCAACGACGCGAGCCGGCGGTCACCATCCCCGAGCAGCCCGGCCAGGGTATCCAGGCCTTCGCGCTGTCCCAGCTCGCCCAGGGCCGTGGCGCAGGTGCGCCTCAGCGCGCTCGTCTCGGAGGCCTCCGTATGCCGTGCGAGGACAGCCGTGTCATCGGCATCCCCGACCCGGCCGAGCGCCACAGCGGCACTGGCCCGGACGTCGCCCTCGCTGTCCGCGGCGAGCAGGTTGCGCAGCTGCGGGGCAGCCGAGGGGAAGGTGCCGTGGCCGGCGACCTGAGCACAGACGTTCCGCACTCCCGCGTCGTCGGAGGCCAGACCGATCTGGAGCGCGGGTGCGATCCTGACCCCCATAGCCAACAACGCCTCGGCCGCGACCCAGGCCGGCAGACCGATCTGCCCGTGATGGGCAGACAGTGCGTCCAGGACGCCGCTCGCCGCCGCAGGGTCGCCGATGGCGCCCAGGGCCCGTGTGGCCACCAGCCGGACATCCGCGTCAGGGTCGCCGAGAAGAGGCAGCACGAGGGAGGCGCTGTCCGGGTCACGAACCAGACCGAGCAGGTATGCCGCGCGGGCGCGTCGGACGGCTGACCGCGAGGTCAGCATCCCTGTGGCCCGCTCGATCTCGCCATGCGAGCGCAACAGGTCGCCCAGCTCTTCAGCCGGGGCGCCTCGAACCCTGCCCAGAAAGGCAACCACGCTGGGACGCAGGCGCTCCCAGGTGGACGCCGGGACGGCATACAGCGCGGCTTTGGCCTGGCTGTCCTCGTCCTCACCGGAAGCCATGGCGATCAACGCGCGTCGATAGGGTGCGAGCAGTGCTCTGGACCTGACGCCTGCACGACCACGACGGAGCTTGGCGATGGCGATCACGGCGACCGCGGACACGCAGGACAGGCCGATGACGGCGCTGGCAATCAGCAGGACCTGACCAACACTCACATGTTGCCCCGCTCAAGAAGTCCGTTGACACGGTGCAGGAGCTCGCGCGGGCTGAACGGCTTGATGACGTAGTCGCTCGCGCCAGTGGCGAACCCGGCGTCGACGTCGGAGTCGCGGGAGCGTGCTGTGAGCAGGATGATGTTGAGGTCCTTGGTGGCCTGGTTCGCCCGCACCTTGCGCAGCACGTCGATGCCCGACAGCCCAGGCATCATGACGTCAAGGATGGCCAGCCTCGGCGGGTCGGCCTCGATGGCTGCGAGGGCCGCCACGCCGTCGTCGACACCCACGACGTCGTATCCGGCCTGGGTCAGCTTGAAGACCACGAGGTCCAGGATGTCCCGGTCGTCGTCGGCGACGACGATGCGGATCTTGACCGGCTCAGTCATGCTCGAACCTCCCCGTCGACGCGGCCCTGCTGATGTCGAATCATCCTATATGTCCAAAGAGCTGTTCTCCACGGTGGGCTTTCGCAGCCCTCCGGTGAGCGCGCGTGAAGCCACATGGGCGGGGGGTCGCGACCCGCGTGTTTGACCGGAAGCAGGATGCGGGCGCGTGGGAGCAGGACCAGTCGCGCAAGCTCCGGGCCGGCGACTTGCTGGACCCGCGACGAGGTTGGGTGACGCTCGCGTCGATCGAGCCGGTCTGGACGGAGTCTCGGAAGCGGCTGAAGCGCAAGACGCAGGAGGCGGACGCGTCAGCTTGGGCGCAGCACACCGAGCCGGAGTTCGGGCGAGTCGAAATCGCCTCGATCACCGAGGCTCAGGTCGCTACGAGGGTGGGTGGTCTCGTCGCGGGCGGGCTCTCGACTTCGACGGCGAATCGCTACCTGTCGACCCTGCGGTCGCTATTGGCGTTCGCTGTTGTCGACGGGCGGATCCCTCGGAACGCGGCGGCAGTCGTGACATTGCCATCTGGTGGGCGCGGGTGCCGCGGGGGAGAGTTTTGGACGCCCGAGGAGCTCGACGCCTTCGCCAGGGCATGCAAGGGCCGGTATGCCGAACTGGTCAAGGTCCTCGGGCTTTGCGGGTTGCGTTGGGGCGGGTTGGCCGGTCTCAAGGGTCGGTGACCGTGTGGGGGTGCCTGGTGCGGGCTTGCGGCTTCAGCGAACGGTTCTCGCGGGTCGTTCGGACGCAGCCTCTACGTGGATCGCTCAATGGCAAGCGGTCTCGGACGGTGCCCCTGCCGCCGGCTGTCGTCCCCATCGTCGACCGTTGGTCGGCTGGGCAGAACTTGGACGACTGGCTTTGCAGCTCCCCCGAGGGCACCTCTGAGCGAGTCGAACTGGAAGCGCTCGATCCGGTGGTCCGACGCCTGCGAGGCGACCGGCCGTCAGTTGCGCCCGCACGACCTGCGACACATGGCGGCATCGATCTGGCTGGGTGCGGGCGCGGACCCGCAGGTGGTTCAGCGGGTGCTCGACCTCGCGTCAGCGGCGATGACGATGGATCTCTCCGGGCACCTGATTGACCAGAACGTTTGGGACGCTGTGCAGAGGGTCGGGGGCACCACGGGGGCATCAGCTGAGCAGGAGGACATGGGAAAGGCCCCCAACAGCGATGCATCGGGGGCCTGACCTGCGGTTTCTTGGTGGAGCCGCCTATCGGAATCGAACCGATGACCTATTCATTACGAGGCATTTCCAGCCCCGTTTGGCCCCGGCGTCAACGGCGAAGACCGTTTCAACAGAACGAATCTCCGACGGCCGTGCTCCTCGCTCTCAGGCGACGTATGGCCAAAATGCGGCCCAGCTCGTTGGCTCACGTGCGTTGGACGGCGCCCGCCCAGACCCAGGTCTCGAGGGCGTGGGGCGGCGCACCCCAGCGGACCTTGACCGCTCGGCGGGTCCACGCGATCGCCTGGCCGCTGACGAGCTCCTCGACGCCGTCCTCCCAGACGATCCACGCTCGGACGTTTGCCTGCTCTGCCGCGGCGGTGATGTCGAGGCTGGCCAGCTGTTCGGCAGTGAGCGACCGAGGTTGCCTCCTTGCCACCCGCGGGACGTCCGTCATGGGGAGATGTTACCGAACAGGCGTTCGAGTCCGCAGCCGAGACGGAGAGGTGCCCAGCCGGCACGTGCCAGAGGTGATGCTCAGCGGGGTTCACGCCCCCGCGGGTATGCGCAGTGACCCGAAGCCAGGCGGCTCGGAGGTGTCCCGCTGCGATGCGGGTGCGAAAGCCGACCGAGCGGGTCTGAAACCGCGATCCGTCAGGACGGCGACGGCTGGGGCGTACGGCAGGCGGCTACGCGAGACCCCCTCCTCCCTCGCCAGCGCTCTAATCGTCGAATCACCAATTACCCGCCGGGCACCATGTCAACACCTTCAACATGGCAGGAAGGGGGATGGGTGCGCGGTGACCCGCCACGATGCCGGTTCGGAAGCGCGCACGCGGGTCTGACAATCAGCGTCGGCTGAGGGTGACGTCTGGGGGTGGCGGGGTCCGTTGAGTCGACCTCCCGTGACTTCCCCTGCGCCGTAGAAGGAACGAAGGCCCAACCAGCTGCCGAAACCGTAGCCCTGCTCGCGGGTAGAGCCTGCCCGCTGCGGGCTCACTAGGCGGGTGACTCAGGCGGGGCCTCCCTTAGCCGCCAAAGTGGACGTTCGTGTCGTCAGCGCCGTCGCCTTGCGGCAGCCGCACGGCCAGTCTCTGGGCGAGCTCTGCGACCTTCTTCGCCGCGTCTGCGTCGGCCGCCTGCATAGACTCGCGGGTTGTGGGGTGAGGGTAGGTGTAGCGATAGGTGATCTCGAACGGCTGCGTGACGTTCGCTGGAGCGACGGTGGAGCCGGGGACTGCGGTGTGTTGCGGCACGAGGATGGTCGCGGATCCCATCGCGGCGGACGACGTGGCTGTGGTGAGGTGTTGGGCCCGGACGGCAGCTTGCGCGGTATAGCCGCTTCTGACGGCGAGGTCGGGAGGAACGAACTGGTTGGCTGGCTTGTCCAGATGCCAGCCACACACGTCATGGCTCAGTGAGGAGTCTTGCTCGATCACGTCATGACCCAGAACCTCTTGAACCGCGACACTTGACAGCCCTTGGCAGGGCTTGCCTGGCGCGGGGGTGCCATCGAGCAACGTCAGCGGCTTGGCTGCCGAAGCACCGGATGAGGGCGACCCAGATGGGGACGCCGCGGGAAAGGATGAGCTAGCCCGGGCGAGCCAGGACTGCGCGGTACTCATCCCCCCATTCATTGTCCACAGGAGGAGGCCAATGCCAGCGATGGGTGCGAGGATCCGCGGCCTGCTCGCCTTCTTTCGCACGGTTCGGCTTCGGTGCGGCCTTGAGCGCAGCCCTTTAGACCCAGACGAGGCGGCGGGCCGCGCCGGGGCCATGACGGCTTGGCCAGTGGCCGGCGGAAAGGCGATCTCGATCTGGTTGCGCAGCGACGCGATCTGGACCGGTGTCAGCAGGCGTGGCTGTTGCGAGAGCCATTGGGCAAGGCCGGAAATCGGGACTACCTCAACCCCTCGGACCCGCGTGGCCTCGAATCTCGCCTCCTGCTGCCCTGCGAGCGCGATCATCGGTACGACCGGGCCACCAAGCACCCGTTCCATCAGGGCGGCCGCTCGGCTGACCTTGTCGAGCTCAGTGTGCTTCGGGTCGTGTTTGGGTCCCGTCGATCCCGTGGCCCGGTGCTGCCAGAGGTTTCCCTCGTGCACCGATGTGGTCCCCGCCCAATTCTTCGCGTCGACCAAGAAGACGCCCGCGGTGGAGACGACGATGTGGTCGAGGTTGGCCTTCGACTGCCCAGGACGAAGAAGGCGGTCGTGGAGCACCTCCACTCTCGTCCCAAGTGTCGCCAAGACCGCTGCGACCCGGCGTTCCCCTGCTGCGCCGGCCTCCCAGGCTGAGGCCTCGTTCTCCATCCTGGCCGCGACTACTCGTGCTGCGGCAGCACGAGCGCGCAGCTCTTCGGCGCGCCGCTGCGCGGATTCTGCTTCGGACATTTCGGACCCCCTAGTTGCCTGCATGCTAAGCGTTGCCGGGATGGTCCGGGCCGTTTTGGTAGGCCAGGGGTCCCTTCGGCTTCGTCGTCGTCAAGGTTGGTGAGCGCGGGGCGGGAGGGACCGGCCGGAGGCCGCACGCCCGACCGCCCCGCGCTCACGCCGCCGGCGCAGCCGGCGGCTTTAACGAAGAACAGAAAGTCCTCACAGGTCCAGTCGTGTCCCACCAGGCTCCGCCAGCTGAGCTGTGACAGATCCCCGCCAGCCGGCGTGCGACACGCATACGGACCTCGACAAGGCCTCCGTCGCATCGATGGATAGGGATGCGTGGACATCCGATGAGCGCGCGCGTCAATCCGATGTCACTCCGGCTCCAGAAGGTGCGCGTCTCGAGGGTGCTGCACACCGCCCAGAAAGACCCTGGGCATAGCTTGACTTTCTGACGCTCAAGCGGCCTGCTGCTTCGCCTCCTCCTCCTCCTCCTCTAGCAACCGGGCGCCGTAGCCGACAGGTGCTGGAGCACCAGGGCTTCCAACGCCCACCGGACCACCG
>NZ_JBKJPP010000197.1:0-37261 GCF_046595215.1 Lapillicoccus sp.
CGAGCGCACCCTGATCATCGCCGACGAGGGCTCCGACGTGCACTACGTCGAGGGCTGCACCGCCCCGATCTACAAGTCGGACTCGCTGCATTCCGCCGTGGTCGAGATCATCGTGAAGAAGAACGCGCGGGTCCGCTACACGACGATCCAGAACTGGTCCAACAACGTCTACAACCTCGTCACCAAGCGCGCCACCTGCGCGGAGGGCGCGACGATGGAGTGGATCGACGGCAACATCGGCTCCAAGGTGACGATGAAGTACCCCGCCGTCTACCTGCTCGGTGAGCACTCGAGGGGCGAGACCCTGTCGGTGGCTCTCGCGGGCGAGGGCCAGCACCAGGACGCCGGCGCCAAGATGGTCCACCTGGCACCGAACACCTCGAGCACGATCGTCTCGAAGTCGGTCGCCCGTGGAGGCGGTCGGACGTCCTACCGGGGCCTGGTCCAGGTCATGGAGGGCGCCACGAACAGCAGGTCGACGGTGCGCTGCGACGCGCTGCTCGTCGACAACATCAGCCGTTCCGACACCTACCCCTACGTCGACGTCCGCGAGGACGACGTGCAGATGGGCCATGAGGCCACGGTCTCCAAGGTGTCCGCGGACCAGCTGTTCTACCTCCAGTCCCGCGGGATGACCGAGGAGGAGGCCATGGCGATGATCGTGCGCGGGTTCGTCGAGCCCATCGCCCGCGAGCTGCCCATGGAGTATGCCCTCGAGCTCAACCGCCTGATCGAGCTGCAGATGGAAGGAGCAGTCGGCTGATGCCGCTGTTGGAGAAGTCAAACCCCACGACCACCGGGACCCGCGGCCCCGCGGCGAACGGGCAGGCCGGGCACACCGACTCGGCGGCGGCATACATCCCGGACCAGTCGCGTGCCGAGCGCACGACGTCCTTCGACGTCGCCGCCTTCCCGATGCCGAGCGGCCGCGAGGAGGAGTGGCGCTTCACGCCGGTCGACCGGCTGCACGCACTGCTCGGCGACACCGCCACCGAGGAGGATGCCGCGTCCTACGACGTGACGGCGCCGCCGGAGGTCGTCGTCGGCACGCTTGCGCCGGGCCAGGCCCCGCGGGGCACCGTGCTCGTCCCCGCCGACCGCGCCGCCGCCGTCGCGAGCGCCAACACCGGCGAGGCGCTGCACGTCATGATCCCGGCCGAGGTCGAGCTGACCGACCCGGTCACCGTGCTCGTCACGGCCACGGCCGGCAGGCGCAGCAACGCCCACCACGTCATCGAGGCCCGGCACCACAGCAAGGCCGTCGTCGTCCTGGACCACCGGGGCAGCGGCGAGCACGCGGGCAACGTCGAGGTCATCGTCGGAGACGGTGCCTCGCTGACGATCGTCAGCGTCCAGCACTGGGACGACGGCGCCCTGCACCTGGGTCAGCACGATGCGCTGGTGGGCCGCGACGCGGCATACAAGCACATCTCGGTGACCATCGGCGGCGAGATCGTGCGCGTCAACGCGAACGTGAAGTATGCCGGGCCCGGCGGCGACGCGACGCTGCTCGGCGTCTACTTCGCGGACGCCGGCCAGCACCTGGAGCACCGCAGCTTCATCGACCACAACACGCCGAACTGCACGAGCCACGTCACCTACAAGGGCGCCCTGCAGGGCGAGGGCGCCCACACGGTCTGGGTCGGCGACGTCCTGATCCGCGCCGCGGCCGAGGGCACCCTGACCTATGAGCTCAACCGCAACCTCGTCCTGACCGATGGGGCGCGGGCGGACTCGGTGCCGAACCTCGAGATCGAGACCGGTGAGATCGTCGGTGCCGGCCACGCCTCGGCGACCGGCCGCTTCGACGACGAGCAGCTGTTCTACCTGCAGGCGCGCGGCATCCCGGAGGCAGAGGCCCGTCGCCTCGTCGTCCGCGGGTTCCTCATCGACATCATCAACCAGATCCCCGTGCCGGCGCTGCGCGACCGCCTGAGTGACGACATCGAGGCCGAGCTCGTCGAGGCGGAGCGGGCCGGAGTCGTCGGATGAGTGCCCAGCCCGCGGCATCGCTGGTGGACGAGGGCTACGTGCTCGTCTGTCGCGTCGACGACCTCACCCCCGGGGCGGTCGCCCAGGCCGACGTCGACGGCGTCCTCGTCGCGATGGTCCGGGACAGTGAGGGCGGCATCCATGCGCTCGACGACCGGTGCACCCACGCCGACGTCTCGCTGTCCGAGGGCGAGGTCGACGGCTGCACCCTCGAGTGCTGGCTCCACGGCTCTCGCTTCGACCTGCGCACCGGCGCACCGTCCGGCCCCCCGGCGACGCGAGCCGTCGCCGTCTACCCCGTGAAGATCGACGGTGACGACGTCTTCGTCTCCGTGCACACGGGCGGCACGCCCCCCGTGAACCCCCCCACGACCCGCGTGGTCACCAACGATGACCTGGAGAAGTGAAACCCGACATGACCACTCTTGAGATCCGCGACCTGCACGTCACGGTGGACATCGAGGACGGCACCAAGGAGATCCTCCGCGGCGTCGACCTCACCGTGAAGTCCGGCGAGACGCACGCGATCATGGGCCCCAACGGCTCGGGCAAGTCGACGCTCGCCTACTCGATCGCCGGTCACCCGAAGTACACCGTCACGGGCGGCACCGTGAGCCTCGACGGCGAGGACGTCCTCGCGATGAAGGTGGACGAGCGCGCCCGCGCAGGGCTGTTCCTCGCGATGCAGTATCCCGTCGAGGTCCCCGGGGTCACCGTCTCGAACTTCCTGCGCACCGCGAAGACCGCCATCGACGGCGAGGCCCCCAAGCTGCGCACCTGGGTCAAGGAGATGAAGGGCGCCATGGAGGCCCTGCGGATGGACCCGGCCTTCGCGGAGCGCAACGTCAACGAGGGCTTCTCCGGTGGCGAGAAGAAGCGCCACGAGATCCTCCAGATGGAGCTGCTCCACCCGCGGATCGCGATCCTCGACGAGACGGACTCCGGGCTCGACGTGGATGCCCTCAAGGTCGTGGCCGAGGGCGTCAACCGGGTCAAGGAGGGTAGCGACGTCGGGGTGCTGCTCATCACGCACTACACGCGGATCCTGCGCTACATCAAGCCGGACTTCGTCCACGTCTTCGTCGACGGCAAGATCGTCGAGGAGGGTGGCGAGGAGCTCGCGGACCGCCTCGAGGACGAAGGCTACGACCGTTTCCTGACGGCCGCGCGGCCCGCGGCGAGCTCGGTCTGAGCACGGCCGTCATGACGACCGCACTGCCGTTCAGCGATGAGGAGGTCGCCCGGATCCGGGCCGACTTCCCCATCCTGACGCGCACCGTGCGGGACGGGAAGCCCTTGGTATACCTCGACTCGGGGGCAACGTCGCACAAGCCGACCTCCGTCCTCGACGCCGAGCGCGCGTTCTACGAGCGGCACAACTCGGCCGTCCACCGCGGCGCCCACCAGCTCTCCGAGGAGGGCACCGAGGCCTACGAGTCGGCCCGGGCCACGATCGCCGCCTTCATCGGGGCGCACCACGACGAGGTCGTCTTCACCAAGAACGCCACCGAGGCGCTCAACCTCGTCGCCTACGCGTTCTCCAACGCGACGCACGGCGGCGGTGGAGGCGGTATGCCGGGTGGCGCCGACGAGGCGCGCTCCCGTTTTTCCCTTGGTCCGGGGGACGAGATCCTCGTCACCGAGATGGAGCACCACGCCAATCTCATTCCGTGGCAAGAGCTCTCGCGCCGCACCGGCGCGACGCTCCGCTGGATCCCGGTCACGCCGGACGGTCGGCTCGACCTCAGTGAACTCGACACGCTGCTCACCGACCGGACCAGGGTCGTCGCCTTCACCCACGTCTCGAACGTCCTCGGCACCGTCAACCCCGTCAGGGAGCTGACGGCCCGGGCCCACGAGCGCGGCGCGCTCGTCGTGCTCGACGCCTGCCAGTCGGTGCCGCACCTCGCCACCGACGTCGCCGACCTCGGTGTCGACTTCCTCGCGTTCAGCGGTCACAAGCTCTTCGGCCCGCTCGGCATAGGCGTCCTCTGGGGCCGTCCGGAGCTGCTGGACCAGATGCCGGTCTTCCTCACCGGCGGCTCGATGATCGAGACCGTCACCATGGAGGCTTCGACCTACGCCCCCGTGCCGCAGAAGTTCGAGGCCGGCGTGCCGATGGCCGCCCAGGCGATCGGACTCGCCGCCGCCGTCGACTACCTCACCGCCCTCGGCATGGACCGCGTCCTCGCCCACGAGCAGCAGCTGAGCGAGCACCTGCTCAAGGGCCTGGCCCAGCGCCCGTGGGTCCGGGTCGTCGGACCGGACGGCGCAGCCGAACGCGGCTCCGCGGTCGCGTTCGTCGTCGACGGTGTCCACGCCCACGACGTCGGGCAGATCCTGGACAACGAGGGCGTGGCCGTCCGGGTGGGACACCACTGCGCGTGGCCACTGCACCGGGCGCTCAAGGTGGCGGCGACGACGCGGGCGACCTTCGCGGCATACAACACCCTCGGCGAGGTCGACGTGCTGCTCTCCGCGCTCGACCGGGTGCCGGCGATCTTCGGGACGGACGACTGATGGACCTCTACCAGGAGCTCATCCTCGAGCACTGCAAACGGCCGCACCGCGTCGGCCTGCGTGAGCCCTTCGACGCCGAGGTGCACCACGTCAACCCGACCTGCGGCGACGAGGTGACCCTGCGGGTCGACCTGGCCGGCGAGGGTGCCGGCGCCACGGTGACGGATCTGTCCTACGACGCCATGGGCTGCTCCATCTCGGTCGCCTCCGCGTCGGTGCTCGCCGAGGAGGTCACCGGGCGGACCGTCGGGCAGGCCCTCGAGACCTTCGCCGCGATGCGCCGGATGCTCACGTCGAAGGGCGAGGACGCCGGCAACGAGGACATCATCGGCGACGGGGTCGCCTTCGGCGGCGTCTCGAAGTACCCCGCCCGCGTCAAGTGCGCGCTGCTCGGCTGGACCGCCTTCACCGACGCCCTGGCCCGGGCCGGCGTCGACATCTCGGTGACCGCCGCAGCTGTCGCCACCACCGCTGTCGCCACAGCCTCTGGCACCGCCGCCTCCCACACCTCCACCACCTCGAGCCACCGAGAGAAGGGCTGACCCATGCCGGAGACCCCCACCGAGACCACCGCCCCACCCGCCGGGTCGGCCCCGCCCAACGTCGCGGACGTCGAGGAGGCCATGCGCGACGTCGTCGACCCCGAGCTCGGCATCAACGTCGTCGACCTCGGCCTCGTCTACGGCATCACCGTCGACTCGCAGTCCCAGGCGATCATCGACATGACGCTGACGTCCGCGGCGTGCCCGCTGACCGACGTCATCGAGGACCAGACCACCCAGGCCCTCGAGGGCCTCGTCACGGGCTACCGGATCAACTGGGTGTGGATGCCGCCGTGGGGCCCGGACAAGATCACCGACGACGGCCGCGAGCAGCTGCGCGCCCTCGGCTTCAACCTCTGATCCGCCGCACCGGGTGACGACCCGCCTCATCGAGGTGGCCCCCGAGCGGCTCGAGCGCTGGGTCGCCGGCTTCGGCGAACGCCATGACGGCGCCTCCGTGCAGACGGACGGCGTCGTCGTCGTCTCCGCGACCGGGGGCGACGGGGCAACGGCACGGTTCGAGCACTTCGGGCACGTCCCCCTCGGGCTCGTCCTCGTCCGCCGCGGCGGGTATGCCGTGGGGCTTGCTGCAGCAGTGGATGGGCCCGGGGAGGAGGTCGGCAAGCGGCCCCGGCCCGGTCCCGGGGCCGATCTCGGAGAGGTGTCGCCAGGGGAGGGCCGGACGTCTCCGGGATCCCGGCCGGTGGTCCTCGTGGCGAGCAAGGTCGGCACCCGGCACGTCCAGTCCCGGACCGCTGCGGGGGGCTGGTCCCAGCAACGCTTCGCCCGACGGCGGGGCAACCAGGCCGACGCGCTTGTGGAGGCGGTCGCGGGCCATGCGCTGCGAATCCTGCTCGGAGGCGACGCCTCACCCCGCAGGGGAGCACCCGGCATACCCAGGGGGCTCGTCATCGGGGGGGATCGGGCGCTGGCCGCGCAGGTGCTCGAGGAGACCGGGCTGCGGGTGCTGGGCGACCTCCCCCGTCGTGAGCTCTACGACCTGCCCGACCCGAAGCGAGCTGTCCTCGAGGAGGCCCTGCGGCGGGGCCGGGCGGTGCGGGTCACCCTCACCGAGCCCGACTGACGGTGACCGGGCGGACTACTCGGGGTTGGCGACCCCGAAGGTGTTGCACTTGTTGACGTCGCCGGTGGAGTAACCCGCGCCGAACCACTTCTGCCGGGCCGCGCTGGAGCCGTGGGTCCAGGTCTCGGGCGTCACCCGACCCTGGGTCGCCTGCTGGATCCGGTCGTCACCGACGGCCGACGCCGCGGACAGGGCGGAGGTGATGTCCTGCTGGGTGATCGGCTTGAGGTAGGCCGTGCCGTTGGCGTCCGTGGTCTCGGTCGCGTGCTTGACCCACGTCCCGGCAAGGCAGTCGGCCATCAGCTCGAGCCGGACCGACCCGGACGCGGCGCCCTGCGCGTCGTTCTGCGCCTTGCCCAGGATGCCGAGGATGTCCTGGACGCGGTGGCCGTACTCGTGGGCGATGACGTATTCCTTGGCCAGCTGCCCCCCGTCGGCGCCGAACTTCGACTGCAGCTCCTGGAAGAACCCGGCGTCGATGTAGACGAGCTTGTCGAGGGGGCAGTAGAAGGGCCCGACCTGGTTTGAGGCGGTGCCGCAGGCGGACTGGGTCTGGCCGGAGTAGAGGACGGTGTTGGCCATGGCGTACTGCTTTCCGTACGTCGGCAGGGCCTTGGCCCAGTAGGCCTGCACGCTGTTGACCGTCGCGATGACGAGGCACTGGTCGCTCTTGTTGGCGTCTGCGCCAGTCCTGCACTGGGAGAACCCGGACGAGGACTGGGTCCCACCGGCCGCGACCTGGGAGGGGTTGAGCGAGCTGCCCTGGTTCTGGGGGGCGACGCCGGGGTCCTGGGTGCCGCTGCCGCCCAGGGCATTGCCCCCGAACACGAACATCAGGACGAGGACGATCAGGCCACCGATGCCGCCGCCGACCTGGATGCCGCCGGGAAAGCTGCCGCCCCCACCGCCACCGAACCCTCCGCCGGAACTGCCCCCGCTGCTGACCTGGGACGTGTCCAGCTGCACGTTGTCGTTGAAGCTCATCCAGATCCTCCTGCTGCGCGGGGCGCCGGGGCCCGTCGTCGTGACGCCCCGAATCCTAGCCGCGGGAACGGGTCACGAGGCAGCTGGGGGCGGCCCGGCTCTCCTCACGAGAGGACCACGTCGTCCGCGTGCATGGTCGTGTGCCGCACGCGCACCTCGACCTCGTCACCCACCTGAGGTGGGACGGCCCCGCCCGGCAGCGTGATCAGGCTGACCTGCATGTGCGGGGGCTCGACGAACCACGTGTCCCGGCCCGACACGGTGAAGGGTGCACGGATCCTCCCGGCCGCCTGGAGCAGGCCCTCGGCGACGGCGATGCCCCGCTGGCGCAGGGTCGAGGCGGCGGTCGGGGCCTCCATGGCGACCCCGTGAGCGGTGCCGCCGCTGACGACGAGCAGATGTCCGTCCCTGACCCGGCGCTGGCGGTAGCCCGCCCGGTCTCCCGAGCTGACCTCGCGCACGTCGAGGACGTGGGCCCGCACGCTCAGGGCGGCCGGTTCGCCGAGCCAGAGGGACGTGCCGATGCGGGGGCGGATGACGCGCTCGGGGTGGCGCTGGCGCAGGCTGGCGAGCTCGGCGGGACGCACGTGCGACACGAACCACGTCGTGACGTCGAACTCCCTCAGCCACGTCTCGGCCTCGGCCAGCTGACCGGTCCCGAGGGGCAGGTGGAGGGTGACACCCACGAGGTCCGCATCGATACCGTCGAGGTCTGCCAGGGCCGCGTGGAGCTGCTCGCGCGGCATACCGTGGCGGTTCATCGAGGTGAGCCCCTCGAGGACCACGCGGGGGCGCTCGACCCGGTCGACCAGGTCGACGAGGTCATCCGGCGAGGCGATGGTGTGGACCAGTGCGGGGGCGTCGAGACCGGCGAGGTCCTGGTGCAGCACGGGCCGGTAGGGCTCCATGACGAGGACGTCGCCGGGGAAGCCGGCCAACGCCCGGGGCGCTTCGGTGTGGGTGCCGACGGCGATCATGCCGACCCCGTCGGACCCGTGCAGGCGGGCGCACTCGGCGAGGAGCCGGTCGAGGCCGAAGCCGTAGCCGTTGCCCTTGGTCACGGGCACGATCCCCGGGTTGGCGGTGACCGTGCGGGAGAGGTGCCTACGCCAGCGCGGCCCGTCGACGTGGAAGACGAGCGCCACGGCTCAGCCCCGCCGTTTCATGTAGATGTCGAAAGCCTTGTAGAGCAACGGATTCAACGGTAGGTCCCACTCGCCGACATACTCCACGGCCTCGCCTCCCGTGGCGACCTTGAAACGGATCAGGCCGATGTGTGGGTCGTCGGCGTCGATCGTGTCGGTGATGCCGCGCAGGTCGTAGACCGAGGCGCCGGCGGCGACGGAGTCCCGCATCATCTGCCACTGGATCGCGGTCGATCCCTGGACCTCCCGCTTCTCGGCCGTCGACGCGCCGTAGGAGTACCAGGTGTGCCCGCCGACCCGCACCCACGTGGTGGCGGCCACGACGTCACCCTCGTGCCGGGCGAGGTAGAGCCGGATCCGGTCCGGGTCCTCGGCGAGCATCACCTCGAACATCCGCTGGAAGTAGCCGAGCTGCCGCGGGATGAAGTGGTCGCGCTCGGCCGTCTCGGCATAGACGGAGTGGAACAGCGGCAGGTCCTCGACGCCCCCACGGGTGACCTCGACGCCGAGCTTGGTGGCCTTCTTGATGTTGCGCCGCCAGAGCTGGTTCATGCCGGTGAGGAGGTCGTCCTCGCTCTTCCCCTCGAGCGGCACCTGGAAGACGAACTGCGGCTGACCGGCGGAGAACCCGTCCTCGGCGGCGAGGTGGCTGAAGCCGAGCCGCGTCAGCGTCGAGCGCAGCCGCACGCCGCGCTCATCGGTGACGTCGGGCGCGACCTGCGTCAACGCCGTGACGGCCTCGTCGGCCATCGCCGTCTTGATCGTGCGGGCGTGCCACCGGTGGACGGGCACGAGGGGGCCGACGCGCAGGGCGAACGCCCCCTGCGCCTTGACGTGGTCGCGCAGCGTCCGCAGCACGTCGAGCAGCTCCGGCGCGTCCCAGTCGGTGACCGGCCCCTCCGGGAGGTAGGCGAGGTAGCGCTTGACGCGGGGCAGCTGCCGGTAGAGCACCAGGGCGGCGCCGACCATCTCCGCACCGGCGAACCAGCCCAGCGACTCGCTCCTCCAGTCGTTCTTCAGCCGCCCCCACGCCGGGGTCTGCAGGAAGCTGCCGGACCTGGCCGCGACGAAGGACAGGTGCTCCTCCGGGGAGATCGGACGCATGGTCACGGGGCTGCTGGTCACGCTGAGCGAGGCTACCCGAGTCGACGTCCACTGCCCGAACCCACCGCCCGCCGACCCCGTCCCGTCGCCGCGGTCGAAGGGCGGCGCGAGAACTGGCAAAATGGGGGTGACCAGAAGTTCAGCCGTGACGATGTGCGGCAGACGACGCAAAGGAATACTGCCGTGATCACCGCCACCGGGATCGAGCTTCGTGCTGGGTCGCGAATGCTTCTCGACGGGGCCACCTTCCGCATCGCGGAGGGCGACCGCGTCGGGCTCGTCGGCCGCAACGGGGCGGGCAAGACCAGCCTCACCAAGGTCCTCGCCGGCGACGGCCAGGCGGCGGCCGGGGAGGTGACCTCCTCGGGCGAGGTCGGCTACCTCCCGCAGGACCCGCGCACCGGAGACCTCGAGGTCCTCGCCCGCGACCGGATCCTCTCCGCGCGCGGCCTCGACAGCATCCTCCGCAACCTTCGTGAGACCGAGAAGCTGATGGCGTCCGAGGACGAGGTCGTCCACGAGAAGGCGATGCGCCGATACTCCCGCCTCGACGACGAGTTCACCGCGCAGGGCGGGTATGCCGCGGAGTCCGAGGCCGCCAGCATCGCGTCGGCGCTCTCGCTCGAGGAGCGGATCCTCGGCCAGCCGCTGCGGACCCTCTCGGGTGGTCAGCGGCGGCGGGTCGAGCTGTCCCGGATCCTCTTCTCCGGGGCGCAGACGCTGCTGCTCGACGAGCCGACCAACCACCTCGACGCCGACTCGATCGGCTGGCTGCGCGACTACCTCACGTCCTACAAGGGTGGGCTCGTCATCATCAGCCACGACGTGCTGATGCTCGAGACCATCGTCAACCGGGTCTTCCACCTCGACGCTAACCGCGCCGAGATGGACATCTACAACATCGGCTGGAAGCCCTACCTCGCCCAGCGCGAGACCGACGAGCGCCGCCGCAAGCGGGAGCGCCAGAACGCCGAGAAGAAGGCTGGCGTGCTGATGGCCCAGGCCGACAAGATGCGCGCGAAGGCGACCAAGGCGGTCGCGGCCCAGAACATGGCCCGCCGCGCCGAGCGGCTGCTCGCCGGCATCGAGGGCGAGCGCGTGCACGACAAGGTGGCCAAGCTGCGTTTCCCGGAGCCGGCGCCCTGCGGCAAGACGCCGCTGCGCGCGTCCGGGCTGTCACGCTCCTACGGCTCGCTCGAGGTCTTCACGGACGTCGACCTGGCCATTGACCGCGGCTCGCGCGTCGTCGTCCTGGGGCTCAACGGCGCCGGAAAGACCACGCTGCTGCGGATGCTCGCCGGCGTCGACCCGCCCGACACCGGCGAGGTCGAGCCGGGCCACGGGCTCAAGCTCGGCTACTACGCGCAGGAGCACGAGAACCTCGACATCCAGCGGACCGTCCTGGAGAACATGAAGAGCGCCGCGCCCCAGCTCGGGGAGACCGACGTCCGCAAGACGCTGGGCTCGTTCCTCTTCTCCGGTGACGACGTCGACAAGCCCGCCCGGGTGCTCTCCGGTGGCGAGAAGACCCGGCTCTCGCTGGCCATGCTCGTCGTCTCGGCGGCCAACGTCCTGCTCCTCGACGAGCCCACCAACAACCTCGACCCGGCCTCGCGCGCCGAGATCCTCGGGGCGCTGAAGACCTACAAGGGCGCCGTCGTCCTCGTCACCCACGACGAGGGCGCCGTCCAGGCGCTCGAGCCGGAGCGGATCCTGTTGCTCCCGGACGGTGTCGAGGACCTCTGGGGCCCGGACTACCTGGACCTCATCTCCCTCGCCTGATCCGCCGGCCACCGCGGCCCCCGGCTCACGGATCGGCGTGTTCGCGCTTGTCCTGCAGCTGTTCCCGGCTGCGGACCAGTCGGGTGGCGGTCACCAGGAAGATCCCGCCGGCCATGTTGCCGAGCACGGCCCACCAGACGAAGCCGAGCCAGTCGACATAGCCAAAGGACGCGTCCCCGGTGAGGATTGCCCCGAACATGAACAACGAGTCCAGCACGCAGTGGTAGACGCCGGTCCCGGCCACCACGAACGCGATCGCCACGGTCGCGATGGACTTGGCGACGTCGTCGTCGGTCCCGTTGTGCATCCGGGTCATCAGGGTCAGGGCCGCTCCGGCCAGCAGCGTGAGGGCGAGGGAGCCCCACCCGAGCCGGGCGTCCGCATACACCGTGCCGTTCTCGACCAGGATGGCATGCAGCCTGGGGAAGCCCAGGACGATCAGGCCGAGGGAGGCCCAGCCGCCCACCACGTTGCCGAGGAACGTCCCGGCCCACAGCCGCAGCAGCTGGGCGACGGTGCCCTCCTTGGCAGCGACGGTGGTCACGGGCACGAGAAACCCCTCGGTGAACAGCTCGCTGTGCCCCAGCTGCAGCGCGAGCAGGCCGATGGCGAACGCGAACCCGCCCAGCAGCTTGCTTCCGGTCGCCTCCTCCACGACGAGCAGCGCGAGGATGCCGAAGCCGATCTCGCCACCGGCGACGGCGCCGGTGAGGACCTGCATCGGGAAGGACCGGTGAAGCCGCGGCTTGCCCAGTGCGACGATGCGGTCGACCGCCTCGTCGATCTCGTCCTCGTTGACGTTGACGTCGTGTTCGCTCATGTGGTGATCCTGCCCGATCCGCGCGCGGGGTGGCAGAGTTGGCGACGTGCACGGTGTCAGCAGCGCCCGAGGGGCGTCATGAGAGCAGTGAGCTACCCGGCATACGGGGTCGTCCCCTCGCTGGTGGACGTGCCGGACCCGGTGTGCCCTGACGGTGGGGTCGTCATCGCCGTCGGCGCGACGGGCGTATGCCGGTCGGACTGGCACGCCTGGCAGGGGCACGACCCGGTGGCCTTGCCGCACATCCCCGGGCACGAGCTCGCCGGGACGGTGGCCGAGGTCGGCGTGGGGGTGACGCGCTGGCGGGTGGGGGAGCGCGTCACGGTGCCGTTCGTGTGCGGGTGCGGGGTGTGCGGCTACTGCCTCGCCGGTGACGCGCAGGTGTGCCCCGACCAGACCCAGCCGGGTTTCACCGGGCCCGGGTCGTTCGCCGAGCGGGTGGCGATCCACGCGGCCGACCTCAACCTCGTGGCCCTGCCCGACGACGTGGACGTCGTCACCGCGGCGTCGCTCGGGTGTCGCTTCGCCACGGCCTACCGCGCCCTGACGGCGCACGGGCGACTCGGCGCCGGCGACTGGCTGGCGGTGCACGGCTGCGGCGGGGTCGGCCTGTCCGCGGTGATGATCGGGGTGGCTCGCGGTGCCCGGGTCGTCGCCGTCGACGTGTCACCGGCGGCCCTGGGGCGGGCCCGCGAGCTCGGTGCGGAGGCCGTCGTCGACGGGTCGGCGAGCGACCCGGTGGCCGCCGTGCGCGACCTGACCGGGGGCGGGGCGCACGTGTCCATCGACGCCATCGGGTCGGCCGAGACGGCGGCGGCGTCGGTGCGGAGCCTGCGCCGACGCGGCCGGCACGTCCAGGTGGGGCTGCTCTTCGGCCCGGCAGCGAGCCCGCCCCTGCCGATGGACCTCGTCATCGCCCACGAGCTGGTGATCCACGGGTCGCACGGGATGGCGGCGAGCGACTACCCCCCGATGCTCGACCTCATCATCTCGGGGGCGCTGCGGCCGCGCGACCTCGTCGGACGGGTGATCGGTCTCGGCGAGGCGGGTCGGGCGCTGGCAGAGCTGGGCGGGCCTGCGGCGTCACCGGGCCTGACCGTGGTCGCCCTCAGCCGCTGACGCCATCCTCCCACGCTCGCCTCGGCCCCGACTCGCATAACGTCACACATCATTTCAGATAATGGACAGTTATGCAGAGAGGGTTCGACGCCGCGCAGACTGACGGACGTGTCCACCTCGACGACCCGTCCCGCCCGCCCCGCCCGCCAGGCAGGCAAGGCCACCGGCGCCTGGGCCGACGGCGACAGCACGCCGTTGAACCACAACGAGCAGTTCAAGCAGGACGACGACGGGCTCAACGTCCGCCAGCGGATCATCGACGACTACTCGCGCCACGGGTTCTCGAGCATTGCCGGCGACGACCTGCGCGGCCGGATGCGCTGGTGGGGGCTCTACACCCAGCGAAAGCCCGGCATCGACGGCGGCCGCACGGCGACCCTCGACCCGAGCGAGCTCGACGACTCCTACTTCATGCTCCGCATCCGCAGCGACGGGGGAGCCCTGTCGGGGGAGCAGCTGCGCACCATCGCCGGGATCAGCACCGACTTCGGGCGGGGGACCGCCGACATCACCGACCGGCAGAACATCCAGCTGCACTGGATCCGCATCGAGGACGTCCCGCAGATCTGGGACCGGCTCGAGTCCGTCGGCCTGATGACCACCGAGGCCTGCGGCGACACCCCCCGGGTCATCCTCGGCTCGCCGGTTGCCGGGATCGCCGCCGACGAGATCATCGACGGGACGTCGGCCCTGGAGTACATCCGCGACACGTTCATCGGCTCGCCCGAGTTCTCCAACCTCCCGCGCAAGTTCAAGACCGCCATCTCCGGGTCGCCCAGCCTCGACGTCGCCCACGAGGCCAACGACATCTCCTTCGTGGGGGTCGTCCACCCCGAGCACGGCCCCGGCTTCGACGTCTGGGTCGGCGGGGGCCTGTCGACCAACCCGATGTTCGCCCAGCGGCTCGGCGCGTGGGTGCCCCTCGAGGAGGTGGCCGACGTCTGGGTCGGCGTCGTGTCGATCTTTCGTGACCACGGCTACCGTCGGCTGCGCACCCGCGCCCGACTCAAGTTCCTCATGGCCGACTGGGGCCCCGAGAAGTTCCGTCAGGTGCTCGAGCAGGACTACCTCGGACGGGCGCTCGTCGACGGACCGGCGCCCGAGCAGCCCTCGGACCACCGCCGCGACCACGTGGGCGTCCACGCCCAGAAGGACGGCCTGAGCTGGGTCGGGGTCACCCCCGTCGGGGGTCGGGTCAGCGGTGAGACGCTCGCCGCCGTCGCCGACCTCGCGAGCCGCCACGGATCGGGCCGGGTCCGGCTCACCGCCCACCAGAACCTCCTCGTCCTCGACGTACCGCCGGCGCGGGTCGGCCCGCTCGCGGCGGCCCTCGACGCCATCGGCCTCCCGAGCGCCCCCAGCGAGTTCCGCCGCGGGGTGCTGGCCTGCACGGGCATCGAGTTCTGCAAGCTGGCGCTGGTCGAGACCAAGGCCCGGGCCCGCACGGTGGTCGAGGAGCTCGAGCAGCGCCTCCCGGACTTCGCCGCGCCGCTGACGATCCACGTCAACGGGTGCCCCAACTCGTGTGCTCGCTTCCAGGTCGCCGACATCGGGCTCAAGGGCCTGATCATGACCGACGACGCCGGCGAGAGCATCGAGGGCTTCCAGGTCCACCTCGGTGGCAGCCTCGGCGAGGACACCCAGCTCGCCCGCAAGACCCGCCAGCTGCGGGTCGCCGCGGACGACCTGCCGGACTACGTCGAGCGGCTGGCCGTGCGTTACCTCGACCAGAAGGACGAGGACGAGTCGTTCGCCCGGTGGGCCCGTCGGGTCGAGGAGGCGGAGCTGCGATGACCGACCCGTATGCCGGCAAGCCGGCTCCCGGGGGCCACGCCAGGGCCGCGACCCCCTTCCACTGCCCCTTCTGCGGGGACGAGGACCTACGTCCCGCCGAGGAGGGCCTCGCGGAGTGGTCCTGCCGCTCCTGCGCGAGGGTCTTCACCGTCTCGCTGGTCCGGATCGACCGCGCGTCGATCCCGGGCCACGTCAGCGCCAGCCGAGGAGGTTCGTCATGAGCACGACCACGCACGCCGGTCAGGGTGCCCCCGCGCGGGACCGGGAGGAGCTGCAGGCACTTTCCGCTGCGGGCGCCGCCCACGTGCTCGAGGCCGGCAGCGACGGCGGCCCCACGGCATACGAGGAGCGCGTCGAGACCTCCCGGGCGGCGCTGCGCTGGGCCGCCGAGATCTTCGGAGCCGAGCTGACCGTCGCGAGCTCGATGGGCGACGTCGTCCTGGTGCACCTCGTCGGGACGACCATCCCCGACACGGACGTCTTCTTCCTCGACACCGGCTACCACTTCCCTGAGACCATCGGGACCAGGGACGCCTACGCCCAGATGCTGCCGATCCGGGTCCGGACCGTGCTGCCGCTGCGGACCGTCGCGCAGCAGGACGCCGAGCACGGCCCGAGGCTGCACGAGCGCGACCCCGACCGGTGCTGCGCGATGCGCAAGGTCGAGCCCCTCGAGCGGGCGCTGGACGGACACCCCGCATGGGTGAGCGGCATGCGCCGCGAGGACGCCCCGACGCGGACCGACATCGACGTGATCGGCTGGGACGAGCGGCGGGGGATGGTCAAGGTCAACCCGCTCGCGGCGTGGACCGCCGACGACGTCGCCCGGTTCGTCGCGCAGGAGAGCGTCTTCGAGAACCCCCTCTCCGCGGAGGGCTACCCCTCGATCGGCTGCGCCCCGTGCACGCGGGCCGTCGCGCAGGGCGAGGACCCCCGAGCCGGCCGGTGGTCCGGCACCACCAAGACCGAATGTGGGCTCCACACATGACCATCACCCAGCCCCAGCGACTGCGCGCCGTCGCCCGCGGGGCCGCTCCGGCGGCACCCTTGCCCGCGGCATACACCCTCGACCACCTCGAGCACCTCGAGGCCGAGGCGATCCACATCTTCCGCGAGGTGGCGGGGGAGTTCGAGCGCCCGGTGATCCTCTTCTCGGGCGGCAAGGACTCCGTCGTCATGCTGCACGTGGCGCTCAAGGCGTTCGCGCCCGGCGCGCCGCCGTTCACGCTGCTGCACGTCGACACGGGGCACAACTTCCCCGAGGTGCTCGACTACCGCGACGAGACGGTGGCCCGGCTCGGCCTGCGACTGGTCGTCGCCGACGTCCAGGGCTACCTCGACGACGGCCGGCTGCGCGAGCGCCCGGATGGCACCCGCAACCCCCTGCAGACGGTGCCGCTGCTCGACGCGATCGCCGACCACCGCTTCGACGCCGTCTTCGGGGGTGGCCGCCGCGACGAGGAGAAGGCCCGGGCCAAGGAGCGGGTCTTCAGCCTGCGCGACGCCTTCGGCGCCTGGGACCCCCGCCGCCAGCGACCCGAGCTGTGGGAGCTCTACAACGGCAGGCACGCCCCCGGGGAGCACGTACGCGTCTTCCCGCTCTCGAACTGGACCGAGCTCGACATCTGGCGCTACATCGAGCGTGAGCGCATCGAGCTGCCGGCGCTCTACTATGCCCACGAGCGTGAGGTCTTCTCCCGTGACGGGATGTGGCTGGCGCCGGGCGGGTGGGGCGGCCCGCGCCCCGGTGAGGTGGTCGAGACCCGCCGGGTGCGCTACCGCACCGTCGGGGACATGAGCTGCACCGGCGCCGTCGAGTCGGATGCGGCGGACACCGCCGACGTCATCGTCGAGCTCGCGTCCTCACGCATCACCGAGCGGGGCGCGACCCGGGCCGACGACCGGATGTCCGAGGCCGCCATGGAGGACCGCAAGAAGCAGGGGTACTTCTGATGACCGCCCCCACCGCCAGCCTCCCGGGTGCCAGCCTCCCGGGTGCCAGCCTCCCGGGTGGAGGTATATCCGAGACGTCTAGCGCTCGGATATACCTCCACCCGGAAAGTGGTGGGGAGTCGGCTCGCGGGCACGACCTGCTGCGCCTCGCCACGGCCGGCAGCGTCGACGACGGCAAGTCCACCCTCGTCGGACGGCTGCTCCACGACACGAAGTCCGTGCTCGCCGACCAGCTCGCCGCCGTGGAGCGCGCCAGCCGCGACCGGGGCCTCGACGTCACCGATCTCGCCCTGCTCACCGACGGCCTGCGCGCCGAGCGCGAGCAGGGCATCACCATCGACGTCGCCTACCGCTACTTCTCCACGGCGACCCGCTCCTACGTCCTCGCCGACACCCCGGGTCACGTGCAGTACACCCGCAACATGGTCACCGGCGCCTCGACCGCCGAGCTCGCGCTGATCCTCCTCGACGCCCGCCACGGCCTCGTCGAGCAGACCCGACGCCACCTTGCCGTGACCGGACTCCTCGGCGTGCGGCACGTCGCCCTCGCCGTGAACAAGATGGATCTCGTCGGGTGGGACGAGGAGACGTATCGACGCCTCGCGCATGCCTTCTCCTCTCTCGCAGCGGATGTCGGCATCGAGGACGTCGTGGCCGTCCCCCTGTCGGCCCTCCTCGGCGACAACGTCGTCGACCGCTCCGAGCGCACTCCCTGGTATGCCGGGCCCACCCTCCTCGAGCACCTCGAGTCGGTGCCGGTCGGGACCGACCCCTCGGCCCAGCCGCTGCGGATGCCGGTCCAGTACGTCATCCGCCCGCGCACCGCCACCCACCCCGACTACCGCGGGTATGCCGGGCGGCTGGCGTCCGGTGTCGTGCGTCCCGGGGACGAGGTCGTCGTCCTCCCGTCGGGGCGTCGCACGACGGTCGTCGGCATCGACCGCGGTGGTCGTCCGGGGGAGTCGGACGAGCAGGACGTCGCCTTCGCCCCCCAGTCGGTCGTCCTGCGCCTGGCGGACGACATCGACATCTCCCGCGGTGACCTCATCGCGGGGGGCGCCGACGCCCCGGCTGTCACGAACAGCGTCACCGGGACGGTCGCGGTCGTCGCGGACCGGCCCCTGCGCGCCCGGGACCGCGTGCTCGTCCGGCTCGGGACCCGGACCGTCCGAGGCATCGTCGAGGCCCTCCTGGACCAGCTCGACATCACGACCATGGAGCACCAGAGCCACCCGATCGCCCTGGAGCTGAACGCGATCGGGCGGGTCCGGGTGAGGTTGGCCGAGCCGGCACCGGTCGACGACTACACCCACCTGCGCCGCACCGGCAGCTTCCTGCTCATCGACGAGGCCGACGGGACGACCCTCGCCGCGGGGATGGCCGAGACCGACGTCGACGACACCCCGCTCTGACTGCCGCGCCGTGTCGAACCCCACCGCCGCCACCGCCTCCGCTGCCGAGGGTTATCCCATCACCCTCGACCTCTCCGACCGACGGGTTCTCGTCGTCGGTGGCGGACCTGTCGCCGCCCGTCGGGCCCGGGGTCTGCTCGCGGCGAGGGCCCAGGTCGAGGTCGTGGCGCCGACCCTTTGCAGCGGGCTGCGCGAGCTCGTGGATAGGGGCGAGATCTGCTGGCACGAGAGGGAGTTCGAGGTGGGGGACCTCTTCGCGCCGAGCCAGGCGTGGTTCGTCCACACGGCGACCGGGGTCGCCGACGTGGACGCCACCGTGGCCCGTGAGTCCGAGGCGCTGCGGATCTGGTGCGTGCGCGCCGACGACGCGGCGGCATCGGCAGCCTGGACGCCAGCCGTCTCGCGAGGCGCTGCGGGCGGCCCCGCGGAGGGTCTCACCATCGCCGTGACCGGCGGGGCGGACCCGGGGCGCGCGGTGGCCCTGCGCGACGCGATCGACGCCGGGCTGTCCACCGGCCGGCTGCCGGTCCGTCGCACCCGGCCACCGCGGGATGGGCGCGCCGACCCACCCGTCGGTCGGGTCTGGCTGGTCGGGGGTGGGCCGGGCGACCCCGGCCTGATCACCGTGCGCGGCGCCGAGGCGCTGGCCGCCGCGGACGTCGTCGTCGCCGACCGACTCGGTCCGCGCGAGCTGCTCGAGGCCCTCGCGCCCCACGTTGAGGTGATCGACGTCGGCAAGACCCCGGGCCACCACCCGATCAGCCAGGACCGGATCAACGCGATCCTCGTCGAGCAGGCGCTGGGCGGGCGCGCCGTGGTGCGCCTCAAGGGCGGGGACCCCTTCGTGCTGGGCCGGGGCGGGGAGGAGGCCCTGCACTGCGCGCTGCACGGCGTCCCGGTGGAGGTCGTCCCGGGGGTGACGTCGGCGATCTCGGTGCCGGCCGCCGCCGGGATCCCCGTGACCCACCGCGGGATCACCGCCTCCTTCGTCGTCGCGTCCGCGCACGACGGCGCGACCGAGGCGCTGGAGGCGCTGCGGGACGCACCCGTCACCTCGACGCTCGTCCTGCTCATGGGGATCTCGACGCTGCGTGCGACCTCCCGCCAGCTGATGGCGGCCGGGCGCCCGCCCAGCACCCCGGTCGCCCTCATCGAGTCGGGGTGGACCGACGCGCAGCGGACGACGCTCACGACGTTGGACAAGGCTGCGGACATTGCGGAGCAGGAGCAGGTGCGGGCCCCCGCGATCATCGTGATCGGGGACGTCGTGTCCGTGCGGTCCGAGCTCGGCGACCTGCGTGGTCGCCGGACGACGGTTCCGGACTGAGCACCGGCCCCGGCACATGGCAGGCGCAGACCCCCTCACCCGACGAGCCGGACACCAGGACATCTCGCAGACCTGCAGCCCGGTGAGGGCCACAAGGCTGCGAGGTCGGGGGGTGCGGCGCGTCCCTGGCTCGAGGTAACCACCGAGCACCGGGCGTTGTCGTCGCCGACAGATAGCCTGCGGGGGTGAGTGCATCCGTCGCCGTCCACCCCTGGCTGCGCGTCTCCCGCGAGGGCGCGGTCCAGACCGTGACCCTGGCGAACGCCGACCAGCGCAACGCACAGGTCCCGTCGTTGTGGACCGCGTTGGCCCAGGTCGCGGACCGCACCCCTGACGATGTCCGGGTGGTCGTCCTGCGCGGAGAGGGCCAGGCGTTCTCGGCGGGCCTGCACCGCAGCATGCTCACCCCGGACGGTATGCCGGGGGAGCCCGACCTGCTCTCCCTCGCCGCGAGTGCTGGCGGGGAGGTCGAGGAGGCGATCGCGCAGTTCCAGCGGGGGTTCACGGCGTGGGCGTCACTCCCAGCGGTCGTCGTGGCCGCCGTCCAGGGCCACGCCATCGGCGCCGGGCTCCAGCTGGCCCTGGCCGCCGACCTGCGGCTGCTGGCCGACGACGCGATGCTCGCCATGCGCGAGACCAGTCTCGGGCTCGTCCCTGATCTCGGGGGGACGACGACCCTCGTCCATCTCGTGGGCTACTCCCGGGCCCTGGAGATCTCTGCGACCGGACGTTTCGTGGGGGCGCAGGAGGCCGTGGCGATCGGGCTCGCCTCGGCAGCCGTGCCGAAAGATGAGCTGGCGGCCACCACGGCTGACCTCGTCGACGCCCTGCTGGCAGCCCCGGACCGCGCCCTGCGTGAGCTGAAACCTCTGCTGCGCAACGCGATCAGCACGTCTTCGACCGAGCAGGGCGTGGCCGAGCGCCAGGCGCAGGCACGGTTGCTCGGTGCCATGGTCCGGGGGCGGTGAGCCTCGTGCCCCGTGGCGAGCGGTCCACCGCCCAGGAGGGAGAGCTCCCGCCATGTCAGCGCCGGGCACACCAGCGCCGGGCACACCAGCGCCGGGCATGCGCGCTTCGGGGGTGCCGTGGAATAGCGCGCCCGGTCGGCCGTGTTGACGCACGCATGACGAGGAGGTGTGGGTGAGCAGCCAGCAGTGGATGATGCTTCGGTCCCTCACCAAGGACTCCTCGGTCAAGGGGATGCGGCTCGCGCCCGGCACGACGAAGCGCGTCGGGGGCTACGCACGCCCCTACACCGGTGCCATTGTGTTCTTCCTCATTGTCGTCGTGATCGACTCGTTCCTGATGGTGGCCGTCCCCCTTCTCCTGCGGGACATCGTCGACCAGGGCGTCACGCCGAAGAACTCCGGCGTCGTCATCAGGCTCTCGTTCGTCATCGCCGCCCTGGCGATCGCCGACGCCGGCCTGACGATGGTCCAGCGATGGTTCTCGGCCCGGATCGGCGAGGGGTTGATCTACGACCTGAGGGCGCAGGTCTTCTCCCACGTACTGCGTCAGCCGATCGCCTTCTTCACGCGGGCACAGACCGGGTCACTCGTCAGCCGGCTCAACTCCGACGTCATCGGCGCCCAGCAGGCGTTCACCTCGGTCCTGTCCAGCGTCGTCAGCAACGCCGTCTCGCTGGTCCTCATCGTCGGCGCCATGGCGACCCTGTCCTGGCAGCTGACCCTCGCGGCTCTGGCCCTGGTTCCGTTCTTCCTCATCCCCGCCAAGCTCATGGGCCGCCGGCTCGCCGGGCTGTCCGCCCTGCAGATGAACCTCAATGCCGACATGGGCAGCCGGATGACCGAACGCTTCAACGTCGCCGGAGCCCTGCTGGTCAAGCTCTTCGGCAGCCCCGGCATCGAGGACGCCGAGTATGCCGAGCGGGCCGCCAAGGTCCGTGACAGCGGCATCCGGATCGCGATGAACCGCACCGTCTTCATGGTCGCCCTCGGCCTCGTCGCCGCCCTCGCGACGGCGATGGTCTACGGATTCGGCGGGGTCATGGCCGTCAACGGGCTGCTCACCGTCGGAACGCTGCTCGCGCTCGCGGCGCTGCTGGCCCGGCTCTACGCCCCCCTCACGGCACTGTCGAACGTGCGGGTCGACATCATGACGGCGCTGGTCTCCTTCGAGCGGGTCTTCGAGGTCCTCGACCTCAAGCCGCTCATCGAGGAGAGCGCCGACGCCAGGCCGCTGCCCGACGGGCCGCTGGCCGTGGAGCTCTCGTCAGTGGCCTTCCGCTACCCGTCCGCCGACGAGGTCTCGCTCGCCTCCCTGGAGACGACGGCGTCCGGGGACCGCAACGCCGGGGAACCGGTGCTTCATGACGTGACCTTCACCGCACGGGCAGGCCAGCTCGTCGCGCTGGTCGGGCCCAGTGGCGCCGGCAAGACGACGATCACCTCTCTCGTGTCGCGGCTCTACGACCCGACCTCGGGGGTGGTCCGGGTCGGGGGGATGGACCTGACGGAAGCCTCCCTCGAGTCGATCCACGACTCGATCGGGGTCGTCACCCAGGAGGCGCACCTCTTCCACGACACGATCCGGGCGAACCTCGCCTACGCCCGTCCCGGAGCCACCGAGGCCCAGATGCTCGAGGCGCTCCGGGCGGCCCAGATCATCCGCCTCATCGAGAGTCTGCCCGAGGGCCTCGACACCGTCGTCGGTGACCGCGGCCACCGACTCTCCGGCGGCGAGAAGCAACGCCTGGCCATCGCCCGGCTGCTGCTCAAGGGACCGCGGGTCATCGTCCTCGACGAGGCCACCGCCCACCTCGACTCGGAGTCCGAGGCGGCCGTGCAGCGCGCCCTGGACGGTGCGCTGGCCGGGCGGACCTCGATCGTGATCGCCCACCGCCTCTCGACGGTCCGGGGCGCCGACCTGATCCTCGTCGTCGAGGACGGCCGGATCGTCGAGCGCGGCCAGCACCGGGAGCTGCTCGACCTCGGCGGCCTCTACGCCGACCTCTATCGCACCCAGTTCGCTGGTGAGGTCGGCGAGCTGGAGCTGACCGACCTGCCCGGCTGACCGACCTGCCCGGCGGTCCGACCCTGCCCGGCCGTCCGGACCGATCTCGGCGCGGCTGGCTCAGGCATCCTCCTCGTCCCAGATCCGCACCCGTTTCGGTGTGGGTGTCCGGACCGGTCCGGGGCGGCCCGAGTCGCGACCGGCCCGACCTGCGGGGTCCCCCGCCGCAGCCGCGAGCTGCGTGGTGACC
This sequence comes from Lapillicoccus sp., assembly GCF_046595215.1. NCBI lineage: Bacteria > Bacillati > Actinomycetota > Actinomycetes > Micrococcales > Intrasporangiaceae > Lapillicoccus > Lapillicoccus sp. Next base: position 22,802 of record NZ_JBKJPP010000197.1, read on the forward strand.
CGCAGCCTGTGTCCGAGCAGGACGAACCCGAAGAGGGACGTCAGCCACCACTGGAAGGCATACGCCTGGTGCGGCCCGAGGTCGGTGTCGGGCTGCTCCAACGGCGCTGGCCGCAGCGGGACGACGCCCGCCGGGGTCTGCTCCGACTGCAGGACGAGGTAGGTGTCGAGGACGTCCCCCCCGACCTGGGCCCGCGCGTTCCCGACGTTGATGCTCGCGAGCTGGCCGGCCGGCAGGTCCTTGCCGAGGTCGGCCTCCCCGGCTCGCAGCCAACCGGTCACCGTGACGGTCCCGTCCGGCGCTGCCGGGACCGCGGGGACCTCGGCGGCCGACTCCCCGTTCCTCACCCAGCCGCGGTCGACGAGCAGCCGCCGGCCGTCGACGTCCAGCGGCACGACGACCTCAAGTCCCGGCGTGGAGTCGAGTGCGCGGTTGCGTACGAGGAGCTGCTGCTGCCCGGCATACCGGCCGGTCGCGGTGACCCTGGTCCAGATGTCGCTCTCCGCCAGGGGGAGCCGGGTGGTCATCGACCCGAGCGGGACGGGAGCCGCGGTGTAGTGGGAGGTGATCGCCTGGGCGCGCACCTGCTTGTCCTCGTGGCGTCCCCACTGCCACCGGCCGAGCAGGACGCACGCCCCCGCGAAGGCGATCGCCACGAGGAGGGCGAGCAGCCACCGGGGGGTGAAGAAGGTGCGCAGCACGCACCGACGGTATCTTCCGCGCCCGAGCGCCTAGAATGGCGGGTATGACCACTCTGCCGATGCCGCGGATGCGCCCTGTCGGCGAGCGCTCGCTGCCCGATCAGTTCGGCCGGGTGGCGCGTGACCTGCGCGTCTCGGTGACGGACCGCTGCAATCTGCGCTGCACCTACTGCATGCCCGCCGAGGGCCTGCCGTGGATGGCCAAGGACGAGATGCTCAGCGATGGCGAGATGCTTCGCGTCATCGGGGTCTTCGTCGGCCTCGGCGTGAGCCAGGTGCGGCTCACCGGGGGCGAGCCGCTGCTGCGCCGGTCGCTGGTCGACCTCGTCACCGGGATCGCCGCCCTCGAGCCCCGCCCGCAGATTGCCATGACCACCAACGGAGTCGGGCTCGAGCGGCTGGCCGGGCAGCTCGCGGACGCCGGGCTCGACCGGGTCAACATCAGCCTCGACACCGTCGACTCCGAGACCTTCACCCAGCTGACCCGGCGCGACCGGCTCGCGGACGTCGAAAAGGGTCTGGTCGCCGCTGCCGAGGCGGGGCTCACCCCGGTCAAGGTCAACGCCGTCGCGATGCGGGGCATCAACGACGACAGCGTCGCCGACGTGCTCTCGTGGTGCCTTGACCGCGGCTACGAGCTGCGGTTCATCGAGCAGATGCCGCTGGACGCCCAGCACGCGTGGGACCGGGCCGAGATGATCAGCGCCGACGAGATCCGGGAGCGGCTGTCCGAGCGGTTCACCCTCAGCCCGTTGCCCGACCGCGAGCGGGGCAGCGCGCCGGCCGAGCGGTTCCTCGTCGACGGCGGCCCGCAGACGGTCGGCATCATCGCGAGCGTCTCCGAGCCGTTCTGCGGCGCGTGCGACCGGACCCGGCTCACCGCTGACGGACAGGTGCGCAACTGCCTCTTCTCCAACCGCGAGACCGACCTGCGCGGACCGCTGCGCGGCGGGGCCACGGACGACGAGATCGCCGGGCTGATCCAGGGCGAGATGTGGCGCAAGGCCAAGGGCCACGGCATCGGCGACCCGGGCTTCCACCAGCCGGACCGTCCGATGTCGAGCATCGGCGGCTGAGCGCACACCGGTCGACGCTCAGCCGTGGGCGTCCGTCAGGGCCTCGACGTCGATCGTGTCCTTGAGGAACCCGCGCACCGACAGGAAGTCGCCGAGCGACGCCACGTGCTCGTCGCAGCTGAGCCAGACCTTGCGACGCTCCGGGGTGTGCAGCGTGGGGTTGTTCCAGAGCAGGGCGCGGGTGGAGGTCCGTCGGCAGCCCTTCGCGCTGCAGACCAGCGCGTCAGCGCCGGACGGGACGGGGGAGAGCAGGCTCATGCGTCGTAGGGCGGGTGCCGCTGCCCGCTGTGGCGTTCCGCCAGGGGGTGCGCGTCGTCGACGGTGTCGGTGAGGGCGGGTCGGATCTCGGTGTGGGGCCGCACCGGCGCCACGGTGTCGCCGAAGCGGGGACCGACCGCGTTGGCGAGGACGACGGCGATGTAGGGCAGGACCACGGCGCCGACGACGAACGCCCAACGCACCCAGCCGGTCGTGATGATGGCGAGGACGAAGCAGATGCCCCGAAAGCCCATGACGACGAGGTATCGCCGCATCCGGGTGCCCTGCTCGTCAGCCATGGACTGCGGTGCGCTCGTGACGGACTGGACTGGCTGATGCCCCGCACCGTGGGAGGAGCCAGATGCGTCGATGTGCTTCACTCCATGATGTTACGCCGCGCCCAGCGTCGGGATACCCGCGGGTAGTCCGCTAGCGTCGCTCCCGCAGGAACCCGGTCGAGGAACGGAGCCACCATGACGGACACGCCCACCGCAACGCCCCGCAACGTCCTGGTGACGGGCGGCAACCGCGGCATCGGTCTGGCCATCGCCTCGGCGTTCGCGCAGGCCGGGGACCGTGTCGTCATCACGAACCGTTCGGGCGAGCCGCCGCAGGGGCTGCAGGCCGTGCGGTGCGAGGTCACCGACAGCGCCTCGGTCGACGCGGCGTTCGACGAGGCGGAGAAGCTCCTCGGTGGCCCCGTCGAAGTGCTGGTCGCCAACGCCGGGATCACCCGCGACACCCTGCTGATGCGGATGAGCGACGAGGACTTCGACGATGTCATCAACACCAACCTCGCCGGGGCCTTCCGCTGCGCCCGCCGGGCGAGCAAGGGCATGATCCGGCTGCGCAAGGGCCGGATCATCCTCATCTCCAGCGTCGTGGGGCTCTACGGCTCGGCGGGCCAGACCAACTACGCCGCGAGCAAGTCCGGCCTCGTCGGACTGGCCCGGTCCATCTCGCGCGAGCTCGGTGGGCGCGGCATCACCGCCAACGTCGTCGCGCCGGGGTTGATCGACACCGAGATGACGGCCGAGCTCTCCGAGGACCGGCGCAAGACCTACCTCGCATCCATCCCCGCCGGCAGGTTCGCGTCGCCGGAGGAGGTCGCGCAGGTGGTGCGCTTCATCGCGAGCGCGGACGCGGCATACGTCACCGGTGCGGTCATCCCCGTCGACGGCGGCCTGGGCATGGGCCACTGACCGGCGCTCGCGACGGCGCCACCGAACCGCAGGACCAGGAAAGGCAGACAACCGTGGGAATCCTCGAGGGCAAGAAGCTGCTCATCACCGGCGTGCTGATGGACTCGTCCATCGCCTTCCACGTCGCCAAGCTGGCCCAGGAGGAGGGGGCGCAGGTCGTGCTGACCTCGTTCGGCCGGACCATGAAGATCACCCAGACCATCGCCAAGCGGCTGCCCAGCCCGCCGCCGGTCGTCGAGCTCGACGTCACCGACCAGGAGCACCTCGACAGCCTGGCCGAGCGACTCACGGAGCACGTCGACAGCCTCGACGGTGTCCTGCACTCGATCGGTTTCGCCCCCCAGGGCGCCTTCAACTTCCTCGAGGGTACCTGGGAGGACGTGGCGACGGCGATGCATGCCTCGGCCTACTCCCTCAAGGCCCTCTCGGTCGCTGCCCTGCCGCTCATGACGCACGGCGGCAGCATCGTCGGCCTGACTTTCGACGCGAAGTATGCCTGGCCCGTCTACGACTGGATGGGCGTGGCCAAGGCGGCCTTCGAGTCGACGAGCCGCTACTGCGCCCGCGACCTCGGCCCCCGGGGCGTGCGGGTCAACCTCGTCGCCGCGGGGCCGATCGGCACCACGGCGGCCAAGTCGATCCCCGGCTTCGAGACGCTCGCCGGCTCGTGGAGCGAGCGGGCCCCGCTCGGCTGGGACCGCGCGGACCCGGTGCCGTCGGCGAAGGCCTGCGTGGCCCTGCTCTCCGACTGGTTCCCGGCCACGACGGGCGAGATCGTCCACGTCGACGGCGGCGTCCACGCGATGGGCCTGTGAGGCTCACCCCGCGCCGACGCACCGACCTGCCCGGTATGCCGGGAGCCCACCTTTCGCTGCGCCGGGCGCGCACACCCGCGCGGGCACTTCTCACTCTGCGCACAGAACGGCTGACGGGAGCGAGGGAGACCCGGCCCGGACGTCAGGGCGTCCGGAAGGGGGGCCCGAGAACCTGGCTGCAGGTCACCGGGCCCCCCGGCACCCAAGGCATCAACGGCCTCGCACCTGGGCGTCACCTGGTTTTGCCGTGAGAACGTGGCATCACGTGCACGAGCGCGCGGCGTCCTCGATCCGGAAGACGGGCGGGTTGGCGTCCCGCGCGATGAGGGTCACGGAGCTCGTCGCCCCGTCCTTGCTCGTGACCTCTCCCGGGTCGTCGCCCGACTCCGTGAACACGGCATCGTTCGCGAGGCCCGGCCCATAGGTTGCGGAATGGCAGTCCGAATCCCACAAAGTCAACGAACCTGTCTTCACCACCAACGGCACCATCCCGGGGTGGTGATGCCAGCCGGTGCGGCTGTTCGGCCCGAAGACGAACTCCTGCATACGGACGTCGGTGGGCCTTGGTCTGGAACCTGACCCCGTCGCTGTGGATCCGGACCTTCTTGTCGAGGTTCCCCGTGACGAACGTGGTCACGCTGATGCTTCCCCGGCCCGGGCGATGCGGACGCCGCCGGCGCGAACGCGGAGGTGTGGCGGCGGCAGGTGCGGACGGTTCAGCACTGTTCCCGAGAAGGTGGTCCGGTCCCGAAGGGTCGCGAGACGACGTGGAGGTCGGGGCACGAGCCAGCGCCGGACAAGAGCCCGGTCTGTTGGCCAGCGGAACTCGGACACAGCCGGGGCTCCAGACGCCCGCGCGAGGACGAGCGAAACCGCTCCTTCTCGATCGAGTGTGCTCGCGGCCCTGACGTGCGAGCAATAGCCCGAAGGAACTAGGCTCCCGCGCATGACGTCGGCCGCCGAGGGCACCGCGAACGAGTCGGCTGCCCGCCCGGGCGTGACGGTGGCTGAGGTCCGTGTCCTTGACGGGCCGAACCTCTACTTCACGCGTCCGGCGGTCAAGATCAGCCTCTCGGTGCCGGGCTACCTGTCGCTGGAGCGCCGCGAGGCGTCGGACCTCGCACGCCGAATCGGCCTCGGGTCGTCGCGACCGGGTGCGCCGGGCTCGGCCCAGCGCCAGCGTTTCGTGCTGCGGCTGGCGTCACACGTCATGCGGCGCGTCGCCAAGGGCATCGGCATCAACAGGCTCGGGGTCCGGACCAGGACGGGCAGCTCGGTCGAGGACATCGTCGTCGCCATCCCGTGGCGGCACCGCACCTGGGGTCGCCTCGCCGGCGAGCAGATCGGCCCGGTGCTGGGCTCGCTCCTCACCGCGCGGGCGGACGAGGTCGAGGCGATCATCGAGGCCGCGGCAGAGCTTGTCCGGTCGGCCGACCCCGGGCCCGGATCCCTCGTCATCGAGCCCACCGTGCCGGTGGTCTCGATCACCGGCACCAACGGCAAGACGACGACGACGCGCATCGTCGCCCACATCGCCATGACCGCCGGCCTGCGCACGGCGTGGAGCTCGACGTCGGGCGTCGTCGTCATGGGCGAGACGATCGACGCCGGCGACTTCTCCGGCCCCGCCGGCGCCCGTGAGGTCCTCGAGACGCCCGGGCTCGAGATCGGCGTGCTGGAGACGGCCCGCGGCGGGATGCTCCTCAAGGGCATGGGAGTCTCTGCCAACGACGTCAGCGTGGTCACCAACGTCACCGCCGACCATCTGGGCCTGCAGGGCATCGACACCCTCGACCAGCTGGCCGAGGTCAAGGCCATCGTCACGACCATCACCAGGCCCGGCGGCTGGGTCGTCCTCAACGGTGACGATCCCCGGGTCTGGGCGATGCGGCACCGGATCAGGGCCCGCCCGTGGGCGTTCAGCCTCGACCCGGACTCCCCCGCCCTGCGCGAGTCGCTCTCGGCGGGCGGTCGGGGCATCACCGTCCTCGAGGGCGACATCGTCGTCCTGACGCCGGGTGCCGACCCGGACCGTCTCGCCAAGATCGTCGACGTGCCCGTCACCTTGTCGGGCCTGTCTCAGCACAACATCGCCAACGCCCTTGCTGCCGCCGCGGCGGCACTGGGCCTCGGGGTGCCGAGGGTGAGCGTCATCGAGGGACTGCGCACCTTCAAGCCCGATCCCGTCCTCAACGAGGGCCGGCTCAACACCTACTCCGTGCCTTTGCCCGAAGGGGGCCGGGCCACGGTCATTGTGGACATGGCCCACAACGAGGCCGGGCTGGAGGCGCTTCTGCAGGTGGCCCATGGACTGACGGCCCCCGGCGCCCGGGTCCACCTCGGCCTGGGGGCCACGGGTGACCGCCCCGACGAGGCCATCGAGGGACTCGGCGAGATCGCGGGGAAGGGGGCTGCCCACATCGTCATCGCGCACAAGCCGAAATACCTGCGGGGGCGCACGATCGAGGACATCGACGAGCACCTGAGGGCCGGGCTGGGGCGGGTCGGTTTCGTCGAGGCGGAGTCCTTCGGATCCGAGATCGAGGGCATCCAGGCGATGATGCAGGCTGTCACGGACGGCGACGTCGCGGCCCTGATGTGTCACGACCAGCGGGAGGAGGTCGCTCGCTGGCTCGCGGGGCTGGGTGCGACCCCGGACGACGCCCGGAGCGTGCGGCGCAAGGTCGTCGCGGCCCGGGGGGAGCACGAGGCGGAGGCCGAGATCGCCGAGATCTGGGCGGCGAGCGACGACGCCGAGCGCGTCATGCTCGCCGAGCGGCTCAGCCAACGCCAACCCGGCGACCCCCGGCTGCTCTTCGAGTGGGCCAGCGCTCTCGACGCCGCGGGTGAGGAGGTGCGCGCCGTCCCCCTCTACCACGAGGCGCTCGAGCACGGGCTGCGCGAGCCCCACCGGCACCGCGCCCAGATCCAGACCGCGTCCAGCTGTCGCAACCTCGGCCAGCCCGAAGCGGCGCTGCAGCTGCTCGACGAGGTGAGCGTCGCCCACCCGGGCAGCGCTCCGGTCGCGGTCCTTCGGGCGCTTGCACTCCTCGACACCGGGCGGGCGGAGGAGGCTGTTGCCGACCTCGTCGACGCCCTCCTGGACCACGCCTCGGACGAGGACACCACGGCATACCGGCGCGTCCTGCACGCCCGGGCCACTGAGCTGCGAGGTCGCGCCAGGACCGAGTAGTCCGCCTTGCCGGCGGCGTGGCGCACACTCGCCTGCACCGAGGACTAGTCGGCCGGCCCCCTCTCCGAGTGCTGGCCGGGGCTCTTCAACGCCGCTCCCTCCGCGCCAACCGACGTGTGGATCGCCTCCCCCTCGGCCTCCTCCCCCTCGGTCCGTGCCGTCTGGGAGAGCTCGGCCGGGTCGAGGTCGGGGTCGCCCGCGACCTCCGTCGCGTGCGAGCCGGCCTGAGCGTGCTTGGTGCGGTTCTCGAGCTCTGCGAGGACCTGGGCGTGCTTGTCGACACACATCATCACCAGGTCGCCCGGGTTGGTCCGGGTCATCACGTGGTTGACGGCGTCGATCTCGTCGAGGACGATCTCGACCTGGCGGCACCGCGCCCCGTCGGCCATGGACCGGCGCACGCCTTCGGCGACGAGCGCCGCCGTCTCACCGGGCCGGCGGCCACGGAGGCGGTCGTCCTCGCGGATGACAATGACGTCGAAGTGCTGGGCTGCAACGGCGCCGAGCTCACGGATGTCGTCGTCGCGCCGGTCGCCGGTGGCGCCGATCATGCCGATCCGCGACATCTTGAGGTCAGTGCGGCCCTCGTTCTGCCCGGCGTAGGCATCGACGAACTCGCCGATGGCTCGCATGCCAGCAGGGTTGTGGCAGTAGTCGATGAACACCTCGACGTTGCCGACGTTGACGAGGTTCATCCGGCCGGGGGAGAGGTAGTAGCTGGTCGTGAAGGTGCGCAGACCCTGACGGATGTCGTGCAGGGGCGCGCCGGCGGCGAAGGCGGCCCCGGCGGCGGCGAGGGCGTTGGCGACGTTGAACCGTGCCGCCCCGCCGAAGGTCGACGGCAGTAGGTGGGTCCACGCGAGCTGCATGCTGCGGCGTCCGTGCTTGATGACGATCATGTCGCCGCGCTCGGTCTGCTCCAGGACGACGGCCCGGCCGCCACGCCGACAGTAGCGTTCGATGAACTCGCGGCTCTCGGAACCGGGATAGTCCATCGAGAACCACACGATCTCGCCGGAGCACTTGCGCCGCATCTGACGCACGAGCGGGTCGTCCGCGTTGAGGACGGCGAACCCGTTGCGGGGGACGGCTTCGACGACCACGGCCTTCACGGCGGCGAGCTGCTCGATGGTGTCGATGCCGCGCAGTCCGAGGTGGTCGGCGGTGACGTTCGTGACCACGGCGACGTCGTTGCGGTCGTAGCCGAGGCCTTCGCGGATGATGCCGCCGCGGGCCACCTCCATCACGGCGAAGTCGACTCGGGGGTTCTGCAGGACCATCCGGGCCGACTTCGGGCCCGAGGCGTCGGCCTTGATGACGAGCCGCTCGTCGATGACGACCCCGTCGGTGGAGGTCATGCCGACCTTGCGGCCGAGGCCCTTGAAGATGTGAGCGATCATTCGTGACGTCGTCGTCTTGCCGTTGGTGCCGGTGACCGCGATGATCGGCACGCGCGAGGGGGTGCCGGGAGGGAAGAGCAGGTCGACGACCGGCTTGGCGATGAACTGGGGGACGCCCACGGTCGGGTGGGTGTGCATCCGGAAGCCGGGCGCGGCGTTGACCTCACAGATCGCGCCGCCGGTCTCCCTGACGGGCGAGGCGATGTCGGGGCAGATGAAGTCGATGCCGGCGACGTCGAGCCCGACCATCCGGGCGGCCTCCTCGGCAATCTCGATGTTGTCGGGGTGCGCCTCGAAGGTGCGGTCGATCGAGATCCCGCCGGTCGACATGTTGCCGGTGAGGGCCAGCTTGACCATGTCTGCGGCCGGGGGCACGTCGTCGAGGCCGAGTCCCTGTCCGTGGACGACCTCCTCGGCCGCCGCGTCGATCTTGATCTTGGTCAGCACCTTCTCGTGGCCGACGCCGCGGCGTGGATCCGCGTTGGTGATCTCGACGAGCTGGCGCACGGTGTGCTCGCCGTCGCCGATGACGTGGGCCGGGACCCGCTCGGCGATGGCCGCCATCCGGCCGCCGACGATGAGACAGCGGTAGTCACGGCCGGTGACGAAGGACTCGACGATGATCGTCCCGCGCTTGGACTCCGCCCGGGCGACCTCGAACGACTTCTCGACCTCCGCGGCGTTCTGGAGGTTGAGACAGACGCCGCGGCCGTGGTTGCCGTCGAGCGGCTTGACGACGACCGGGTAGCCGATCCGGGTGGCGGCGTCGACCAGACTTGCAGCCGTGCGGACCGCCTCCTGCCGGGGCACCGGCAGACCGGCCGAGGCCAAGAGCTTGGTGGTCAGGTCCTTGTCGCCGGCGATGTCGACGGCGAGGGCACCGGTCTTGGAGGTCATGGTGGCGCGGATCCGCTGGGCGTGGACGCCCTGGCCGAGCTGGACGAGGGACGCGCCGTTGAGCCGGATCCACGGGATGTCGCGGCTGACCGCCTCCTCGATGATCGCCGCGGTCGACGGCCCGAACGCCGTGCGCTGCGCCAGCCGCAGGAAGGCGTCGAGCTCGGCCTCGAAGTCGAAGCCGTCCTCCACCCTGACGAGGTGGTTCACGAGCCGGGCCGCGAGTCGACCCGCAGCGAGCCCGACCGTCTCGTCGGTGTAGCCGTAGACGACGTTGTAGCGGCCCGGGGTGCCCCTGACCCCGCGCGTCTTGCCGCGGCGCTGGTCGTGGCCCGCCTCCGTCTGGAGCTGCAGCGCGACGTGCTCCATGACGTGGCCCAGCCAGGTGCCTTCGTGCAGGCGCTCGACGAAACCGCCTGCCCGGCCGCGCGAGCAGGCGTGGCGCCGGAGGCCGGGCAGGAGGTCAAGGAGGGTGTCGGTGAATCCCTCGATGGTGTCGGTGGGATAGCCCTCGAGGACGCCCAGGTCGACCACCACGTGGATCGCCTTCTCGTAGGACCACAGGTTGGGCCCGCGGTAGACGCGCGACTCGACGACGCTGAGGTCGGGCGAGAGCGGTCCGGTGGGCGTGGGGCGCGGGGCGGCCATCGGGTCCTCCTGTGGCGGGGGCGGGGGCGGCGGCGCCGGGCGGCTCCGTCGGGCGGTCGGGCGGTCGGTCGGTCGTACGGGAGCTCTCGGAGGTCAGGACGTCGGTGCGGTCCTCGGGGGCAGCGGTGCCGGCGCGGCGCGGTCCGTGGCCGACGCAACCGCGACCTCGATGTCGGGGTGGTGTTCGACGAAGCTCGTCAGTGCGACCTCCTGCAGGTCGAACGTAGCGCCCGTGGGCAGCGAATGCACGACCGCTCCGGAGACGAGCAGCGGCGCACCCCGGCGTGCGTCCGGGGCGTCGGTGACCGCTGCGCGTGCGTCGATGATGAAGACGCCCCCTGCGCCGATGATCGAGAGCACCCGTTCGTCGCGGATCTCGGTGGCTGTGTTCTCGTCGATGCCCATCCCGATCAGGTTGGGGGAGTTCGCGACCAGGGACATGAGCCGCCCGTAGCGTCCCCGCTGGTCGAAGTGCTGGTCGACGATGACGTTCTCGAGCAACCCCAGCCCCGCGGTGAGCTGGCTGGTCCGCTGCCGCGGGGTGAGGCCCTCGTCGCCGAGCGAGACCATGAACCGGCTCATGATCGAGGCACCGGCGGAGGTGCCGGCGACGACGGCTCCGCGCTGGTATGCCGCGTGGATGGCGTCGCCGGCCGGTGTCCCGACGAGGTACTGGCTCAGCTTGAGCTGGCTGCCGCCGGAGATGAAGATGCCGGTGGCGTTGTCGAGCCGCTCGACAAGCAGGGGGTCGTGGGCGGCTGCCCGGGACCCGGCGTGGACGATCTGGATGTCCATGCCGGCACGCAGGCGGGTGAAGACCGAGGTGTAGCTCTGGCCGACCTCGTCCACGAAGGACGACGCCGTGGGGATGATGACGATGCGTGACTGGCGACCCCCCGCAAGGCGGACGAACCGCTTGAGGACGACGGACCGCCCGATCTTGTCCTCGGCACCGCCGATGATGAGGAGGGTCCGGGGGCGGGTCATCGCCGCTCGATCGGTCTGGCTGGCCATTGGCCCACCTTAGAAGTCAGCGACCCGGAAGCGCGGGTGCCGGGGTCGGCGTGCCGTCGGCGGCATCGGCTTCCTCGACCTCCTCGCGGGTGATCCCGAGGAGGTAGAGCACCGCGTCAAGGTAGGGGACGTTGACCGCGGTGTCGGCCTGCTCGCGCACGACCGGCTTCGCGTTGAAGGCGACGCCGAGCCCGGCAGCCGCGAGCATGTCGAGGTCGTTGGCCCCGTCGCCAATGGCCACGGTGCGCGACAGCGGCAGACCCTCCTCCTCTGCGAACCGGCGCAACGCCCGCGCCTTGCCCGCCCGGTCGACGATCTCGCCGATGACGTTGCCGGTGATGACTCCGTCGACGATCTCGAGCCGGTTGGCCTCGACCCGGTCGATGTGCAGCTCATGCGCGATCTGCCCCACGATCTCGATGAAGCCGCCTGAGACCAGGGCGACGGTGAACCCGAGGCGTTTCAGCGTCCGGACGAGGGTGCGGGCCCCAGGGGTGAGCACGACCGCGGAGCGGACCTCGTCGAGCACGGAGGCGTCGAGGCCGGCGAGAGCCCGCACCCGCTCGCGCAACGACTCGGCGAAGTCGAGGTCGCCGCGCATGGCGCGCTCGGTCACGGCCCGGACCTCCGCCTCCCGTCCGCAGTGGGCGGCGAGCATCTCGATGACTTCCTGCTGGATCAGCGTGGAGTCGACGTCCATCACCACGAGCCGACGCCCCCGTCGGGCGAGACCGGCTGCGGACACGGCGATGTCGACGTCCTGGATCGTCGCCTCGATGGCGAGCTCGCGCCGCAGCCCGTCGAGCTCTGCGCCGGAGATGTCGAGCTCCACCGTCGTCACGGGGTAGCGCGAAAGGCGCCGGATCCGGTCGATGTTGGCGCCGTGGCTGGCGATCCGGGCCGTGACGGCAGCGACTGCGCTCGCTCGCAGGGGGCTGCCGAGCACGACGACCGCTGCGCGACCGGTCGGGCGCCGGCCCGAGTCGCCGGTGCCCCGCCGGATCTTGACCTTCAGGCCCAGCGACTCGCCGACGACCTGGATGACCTGGTCGAGGCGGTCGGTCTGGGGCCCGGCGGCGAGGAGCATCGCCAGGGTCAGGTGGTCGCGGACGACGACCTGCTCCAGGTCACGCACTTCGGCGCCGACGTCGGCGATCGCGTCGAAGAGAGCGCTCGTGACACCGGGGCGGTCATCCCCTGAGATCGTCACCAGCAGGGTCTGCTCGGCGCCGTCCGGGTCCATCCCTGCGTGCTCGCTCACCGCCCAAGGCTACCGACGCCGTCCGTATGCCGGGCAGCCCGGTCCGCGATCCGGTCACCGGGCTGCGGTGCCGGGGTGGGGCGGTCCGCGTCAGGGAAGGGTTCACCGATGGTCGCGGCCGAGGCGCCCCTGCGTCATGGCCGAGGCGCTCTCCACGTGGTGTGACCCTTGGGCGTCGCGGGCGACCCTCGCCTTGTCCCGCCAGCCGATCAGCCTCAGCCGCGTTGTCGCGGTCAGTAGCGCGGGGTGGCCGAGCGCCAGCAGGTCGGGGTAGTCCGGGGGAGAGGAGGCCGCTCGCGGACCGAGGTCCCGCAGCGTTCGGATGACCGGGCTCCCGGCCGAGGAGATGGCCGTCTTGAGCCACAGATGACGTTGGACGTCCTTCTGCCTGACGTTCGCGAACGGGTGGAACCAGCCGTTGGCGCGACCGACCGCCCAGCAGATGCCGCCGGCCGTGTGCGGGGCCGACTTCGGGTGGAGCACCAGGTCGTGGCCGTCGTTCCACACGTCGAGCAACGCCCGCCGGAGCACCGTCTGGGCCTCGTCCGCGAAGAACGCGGCGGCCACCGAGTCCAACAGGCCCTCGACGGTGTCGAACTGGTCGCGCTCCCACGGATCCTCGATCAGGGGTCGGTCCGGCGCACTCAGGACAACGGCGTCGAGGAGGTCGAGTCGCTCTGGTCCACCGACCAACCCCTCCAGCCAGTCGAGCACCTCCGCGAACGGATGGCGGCGTGGAGCGATCGGGGCGAGCTCCTGGTGGCACGTGTTCTCCGCATCGAACTGGCGAGCAACATGCTCCCACCGGGTGCCCTCGACCCGCTCCGTCCAGGAGTCGATGAGGCGGCCGTCGACCAGGACCTGGTGTCTCAGTCGACGGGGGAGGTCACGATCGTAGGGGTAGGAGTCGTCCCCGAAGTCGTCCCGGTCGGGCTCGTACCAGTCGCTGACGAAGCGGTCGTTCGTGTCGTAGCTGACGTCGTTGACGAAACGGTCGTGGGTGTCGTCGAGGTGGTCCATCTGCTGCCTCCGTGGCGGGTGACGTCCGGTCCTGACGCCTTCGTCCCTCACCGTCGCACAGGACGCCGGGCACCGGCCTGCGTCATCCACAGGTCCCGGTCCCGGCCGGCGCACTGGGCTACGTCGCGTTGACCTCGTCACGCCAGGCCAGGAGCTGGGTCACCTTGTCGAGGTCGTCGTGCTCGCCCCCCGAGATGCCGACGGTGAACAGCCGCGTGCCCACGGCATACAGGGCCTGGGCGTTGTCGGCGTAGCTGTCGACCTGCTCCGGCATCCTGCCGGGCGTCGGGGCAACGCCGGCCGAGCGGACGATCTCGGCCGGGTCTCGGCCGATCCTGGCGCACCACTCGTCGAGGACGGCATGCTTGCGGGCGATCGCCTCGGCATCGCCAAAGCCGTGCCAGATCGTCGCGTGCTCGGCGACGATGCGCAGGGTCTTCTTCTCGCCTCCGCCGCCGATGAGGATCGGGATGTCGCGCGTCGGCCGGGGATTGAGCTGTTCCCACCGGGCCCTGAGGATCGGCAGGTCGCGGTCGAGGTCGTCGAGGCGTCGGCCGGCCGTCTGGAAGTCGTAGCCGTACTCGACGTAGTCGCGCTCGAACCAGCCCGACCCGATGCCGAGGATGAGCCGGCCCTCGCTGATGTGGTCGACGGTGCGCGCCATGTCGGCGAGCAGGTTGGGGTTGCGGTAGCTGTTGCACGTCACCAGGGCCCCGATCTCGACCCGCTCGGTCGCCTCGGCCCAGGCCGCGAGCATCGTCCAGCACTCGAAGTGCATGCCGTCGGCGTCGCCGGCGAGGGGGTAGAAGTGGTCCCAGTTGAAGAGGACGTCGACCCCCATCTCCTCCAGCCTCGCGCACAGCCGGCGGATCTCGGCATAGTCGGAGTGTTGGGGCTGGATCTGGACGGCGATCCGGGCGGCGTTGGCGTCAGCAGCAGTCATGGCTCGATCATGGTTCATTGCGCGGCCGCTCC
>NZ_JBKJPP010000013.1:0-15908 GCF_046595215.1 Lapillicoccus sp.
GAACACGCGTGCCCACAAGGCCTACACCCGCCACAAGGCCGTCCAGCGGCCCCTCGTCACCCCCACGGAGGGCCGACGGGGGAGGAAGGAGGCCGAGGGCTGAGCGGCCGTTCCGGCCGCCCGTCCCTCGAACCCAGGACCCACCCGCACGACCGCACGACCCCAACCCAGGACGCCGCCTCGACGAAGCGGTGATGTTCGAAAGGCAACTCCATGATTCGCAAGAAGACCACCGCGGCGGTAGCGCTCACGCTGGCCACCGCGCTCTCCCTCGCCGCCTGCTCCTCCTCCGGGGGCAAGCAGGACACGACGACCGGCGGCAGCAACGCCGGCAAGGCCAACACCCCGCGGATGACGGTCGCGATCATCACCCACCAGGCCCCCGGCGACACCTTCTGGGACATCATCCGCAAGGGCGCCGAGGCCGCCGCCGCCAAGGACAACGTCGACCTCCAGTACTCCAACGACCCGGACGCCACCAAGCAGGCCCAGCTGATCCAGGCCGCCATCGACAAGAAGGTCGACGGCATCGCGGTCACCGACCCGAACACCGGCGCCCTCGGGTCCACCATCAAGGCCGCCGTCGCCGCCGGCATCCCGGTGACGATGTTCAACGCCGGAGCCAACGACGCGCTCGGTCTCGGCGCCATCGGCTACTTCGGTCAGGGCGAGAAAGAGGCCGGCATCGGCGCGGGCAAGAAGATCGTCGACGAGGGCGGCAAGAACCTCCTCTGCGTCATCCAGGAGCAGGGCCAGCAGCAGCTCGAGGACCGCTGTGACGGCGTCAAGGCGGGCGCCCAGGGTGCGAAGGTCCAGCGCCTCTACGTCAACGGCCGCGACGACTCGGCAGTCACGACGTCGATCCAGGCCAAGCTGACCGAGGACAAGAGCGTCGACTTCGTGCTCGCCCTCGGGGCGCCGTTCGCCCTGGATGCCGTCCAGTCCGTCAGCGGGGCCAGCAGCTCGGCGAAGATCGGCACCTTCGACACCAACAAGGAGCTCGTCACCGCCATCAAGGACGGCAAGGTCTCGTTCGCCATCGACCAGCAGCCCTACCTGCAGGGCTACCTCGCGGTCGACGCGTTGTGGCTGTTCAAGACCAACGGCAACACCATCGGTGGCGGCACCAACGTGGCCACTGGCCCCGCCTTCATCGACAAGTCGAACGTCGCCAAGGTGGCGGATTTTGCGGGCAACGGGACCCGGTGACCTGAGATGCCATTGGTCACGACCACACCCGCCGACGACCGGGTCGGCACCCGCTCCGCGGCGTCCACGATCCTGGCGCGTGCGGAGGTGGGCGCCCTCATCGGGGCGATCGCCATCGCCGTCCTCTTCCTCGCGGTGGCCCCCGCTTTCCGCAGCGTCGGGAACATCGGCACCCTCCTGTACGGCTCGTCGACCATCGGCATCATGGCGGTCGTCGTCGCGCTGCTGATGATCGGTGGCGAGTTCGACCTGTCGGCGGGTGTGGCCGTGACGACCTCCGGGCTGATGGCCGCCCACACGGCGTGGTACTTCAGCCTCAACGTGTGGGTCGGTGTCTTCGCCGCCCTCGCCCTCTCCCTCGCCATCGGGGCTTTCAACGGCTGGTTGCTGCACGTCACCGGGCTCCCCAGCTTCCTGGTGACGCTCGGGACGTTCTTCGTGCTCCAGGGAGTCAACCTCGCGATGACCCGGATCATCGCCGGAGGAGTCTCGTCGAACTCGATCAACGACCTCGACGGCTACGCCAGCGCGCAGGCGGTGTTCGCCTCGTCGTTCACCCTCGGCCCGGTCCAGGTCAAGATCCCGGTGGTCTATTGGGTGCTGCTGACGATCGGCGGCGCACTGCTGCTGCTGCGCACGCGGTACGGCAACTGGATCCTCGCCGTCGGTGGTGACTCGGCGGCGGCCCGCGCCGTCGGTGTGCCGGTCGTGGCAACCAAGATCGCGCTGTTCATGGGGGTCGGGTTCGGTGCCTGGCTGCTCGGCATGCACCTGCTCTTCCAGTTCAACAACCTCCAGTCCGGGCAGGGTGTCGGCAACGAGTTCATCTACATCATCGCGGCCGTCATCGGTGGCTGCCTCCTCACCGGGGGCTACGGCTCCGTGGTCGGTGCGTCCGTCGGGGCCCTGATCTTCGGCATGACCCAGCTCGGCATCACCTACGCGGGCTGGAACGTCGACTGGTTCAAGACCTTCCTCGGCGTCATGCTCATCGCCTCGGTGCTGGTCAACATGTACGTCAAGCGGAAGGCGGAAGGCCGATGAGCGCGCTGGAAGACACCACGGCCGAGGTCTCGGACCGCCCCGTCCTCGAGCTCGAGGACTGCGGAAAGAGCTACGGCAACGTCCACGCCCTGCGGGGGGTGAACATCAGCGTCCGCCAGGGCGAGGTCACCTGTGTGCTCGGCGACAACGGCGCCGGCAAGTCGACCCTCATCAAGATCATCGCCGGGCTCCACGAGTACACCGAGGGCTCGATGAAGCTCAACGGCATCGTGCTCCGGTTCAACAGCCCGCGCATCGCGCAGGCCTTGGGCATCGCGACGGTGTACCAGGACCTCGCCCTCGCCCCGCTAATGGCGGTCTGGCGGAACTTCTTCCTCGGCAACGAGGTCCGCAAGGGGCCCTTCCTCGACATCCCCGAGATGAAGCGGGTCGCCGGGGAGGAGCTCACGAAGATGGGGATCGAGATCCCCGACCTCGACCGGCCCGTCGGCAGCCTCTCCGGCGGCCAGCGGCAGGTCATCGCCATCGCCCGGGCCATCTACTTCGGCGCGAAGGTCATCATCCTCGACGAGCCGACGGCGGCCTTGGGCGTCAAGCAGTCCGGTGTGGTCCTCAAGTACATCGTCAAGGCGCGGGACGCCGGGCTCGGGGTCATCTTCATCACCCACAACCCGCACCACGCGTACCTCGTCGGCAACCACTTCGTCATCCTTAAGCTCGGCCGCGTCGTGCTCGACGCGCACCGCGACGACCTGACCCTCGAGCAGCTGACAGGCGAGATGGCCGGCGGCCAGGAGCTCGACGAGCTGAGCCACGAGCTCCAGGGCGCCGACCCCAGCAAGGTCGCGGAGGCGCACGAGGTCGCGCACGGAAAGGTCTTCGACGACGACACCAGCCCCGAACCCGCCCCGGAGGTGAAGGAGAGGCAGTGAGCGACTCGGACCTTGGCGTCGGGATCGTCGGTGTCGGCATGGTGGGCGCCGACCACGCCGAGCGGGTGGCCCACCGCGTCTCCGACGGTGTGCTCGACCTCGCTTCGACGGAGCTCGTCGGTGACGTCGTCGCAAACGCGAAACGGGCCTGGGCGCAGGAGTGGGGCAGCATCTCGCTCACCAAGCGCACCCAGTCGCTCTTCCGGTTCCGCGAGCTGCTCAACGAGCGCAAGGAGGAGATCGCGGCCCTCATCACCGCCGAGCACGGCAAGGTCCTGCCCTCCGTGAGGTGACCCGCGGCCTCGAGGTCGCCGAGTTCGCCTGCGGCATCCCGCAGCTCCTCAAGGGGTGGTTTCACCGAGAACGCCTCCACGAAGGTCGACGTCTACTCGATCCGGCAGAGCCTCGGTGTCGTCGCCCTCATCGGCCCGTTCAACTTCCCGGCGATGGTGCCGCTGTGGTTCATCCCGGATGGCCATCGCGACGGGCAACTCGGTGATCCTCAAGCCCTCCGAGAAGGACCCGTCGGCAGCCATCGCGATCGCCAGGCTGCGGACCGAGGCCGGCCTTCCCGACGGCGTCATGACCGTCCTCAACGGTGACAAGGAGTCCGTCGACGCACTCCTCGCCCACCCCGACGTCAAAGCGGTGTCCTTCGTCGGATCGACCCCGATCGCGAAGTACGTCTACGAGAGGGGCTCGGCGAACGGGAAGGGGGTCCAGACCCTCGGCGGGGCCAAGAACCACGTGATCGTGCTGCCGGACGCCGACCTCGACCTCGCGGCGGACGCGGCCATCAACGCTGGATTCGGGTCCGCTGGTGAGCGCTGCATGGCGATCTCGGCCCTGGTCGCTGTCGAGCCGATCGCGGACGAGCTCATCGAGAAGATCAAGGACCGGATGGGCAAGCTCGTCAACGGTGACGGCACTCGCGGCTCCGAAATGGGCCCGCTCGTGACCCAGCAGCACCGAGACAAGGTGGCGTCCTACCTCGACTCCGGTGTCGCAGACGGGGCCACGCTCGGCGTCGACGGCCGCGAGGGTGACGTCGACGCGGACGGCGAGGGCTACTTCCTCCGGCCGACGTTCTTCGACCACGTCACGAGCGAGATGTCGGTCTGAACTGACGAGATCTTCGGCCCGGTGCTCTCCGTGGCGCGGGCCAGGACCTACGACGAGGCCCTGGCGTTCATCAACGCCAACCCCTACGGCAACGGCACCGCGATCTTCACCAACGACGGGGGCGCCGCCCGGCGCTTTCAGAGCGAGGTGGAGGTCGGCATGGTCGGCATCAACGTGCCGATCCCCGTCCCGATGCCCTACTACTCCTTCGGTGGCTGGAAGCACAGCCTCTTCGGTGACACCCACGCCCACGGCATGGAGGGCGTGCACTTCTTCACCCGCGGCAAGGTCGTCACCAGCCGCTGGCTCGACCCGAGCCACGGCGGCATCGAGCTGGGCTTCCCCCGGAACACCTGAGCCCTTTCCGCCCCATGGGGCAAACGGGGGGTTCGCAAGTGTCGTCATCCCTTGCGAACCCCCCGTTGCCCTTGCCCAGAGCGCCCGTACCCGACCCGGGCGGGTCGCGCGATCGGTCGTGGCGACACGGGTCACCCCTCAGGGGGCGGGCGTGATGACGTCGCGGACGAGCTGGTCGAGCTCCTCGTCGGCGCCGAGGAACTGGCGCAGCGTCCTGCGGGTGGCGCCGAAGTCGTCGAACTCGGCCGGCGTCATACCGTCGGGCTCGTAGGCCCGGCGGAAGTCCTCGATGGTCTCCAGGGCGGCGATGGTCTCGGGGTCGACCGGGATGTCGATGCGCGAGGTCGGCTCGATCCCGCTCGCCTGGAACTTCTGCTGCCAGCCGAAGGGCGGGGAGAGCACGAGGTCACCGCCGACCAGCTCGGTCCACTGCAGCTGGTTGCGGTAGGCGGCGGCGAGGACGCGGGCGCGCAGGCCACGCTCCTGGAAGATCCCGTAGGCGCGCTTGACCGCGGCGACCCCTGCCCACTCGAGGTGCTCGGGGTCGATCTCGATCCCGTCGCGCGCGACGACGTGCTTCAGCCAGTCGTCAAGGCGGCCCACCATGATCGTCACGACGGGGCCGATGCCGGACACGTCGAGACCCTCCGCCTCGCGCCGCACGAGCCCCCGCTCGATCGCCTCGCCGGTCGCGAGGGCCTGCGGCACCGAGAAGGAGACGGTGACGTTGATGTTCACCCCGCGGTAGGCCGCCTCCTCGATCGCGACGACACCCACCGACGTCGCAGGGATCTTGACGATGATGTTGGGGGCGAGGGAGGCGAAGTGCTCCGCCTGGTCGGCGAGTGCCATGGCGTCGCGGCGCAGGCGTGGGTCGGTCTGCATCGACAGGCGGCCGTTGCGACCGCCGTGGCGCTCGAACGCGGGCAGGAGAAGCGCGGCGGCCTCGAGGGAGACCTCCTCGACGACCTTCCACCCGATCTCCGACTCCGTGGCGGTGGGAAGGTCGCGGGCGAGCTCCCGGATCCGGCCTTCCCAGCGCTCCTGGTCCGAGCGAATCGCAGCGAGGGCGATGACGGGGTTGCACGTCGCCCCGACGGCGCCCCAGCCGGTCGCGGCGGTCAACTCATCCGGATCCGCACTGTCGTTCCACAGTGCCGTCGGGGTCGTCTGCGTCATCGTGAGCAGCGGCGACTGGGTCGCGGCCACCGCCTTGGCTGCACCGGTCATCTGCGGTCTCCTCCATCGTATGCGAATGTCCTAACATATAGACTAATCTATGCAGCGCGACCTGGGAGAGGATCCGGGCCCGGAGACTGAAGAGCGATGTCGCCCACGCGCGGGTCCACGGCCCCTTTACCTAGGCCATATGCGCGGAGATGGTGTTCCGCGACCACCCGTACCCCAGCGGGTCCGCAGGCTCACCGCGCTCGACGTGCAGGTCGAGATCCGGGACTGGTCCCACCACGACATCGACGCCCTCATCGCGCTGCGCGAGGAGGGGGCGGTGTTCTCCTCGATGACCGGCTACCTGCGTGGCGGGTCGTGGAGCCGGATGCCGTCATCGACCTCCTCGCGACCGCGCAGGAGGCGATCTCCGTGGCTCGGCGCCTCGGCATCCCCCGGCTGAACCTGAACGGGACGGGTCTGGACGGTGACGGGCTGGCGGTCATCCCGGTGGAGCAGGTCACCGGGACGATGTGGTTGGCGGCCCGCGACACCCTTGCCCGGGTCGCCGACCTGGGGGAGCGGCACGGGGTGCAGTTCGTGCTCGAGAACCTCAACCTCGCCGTCGACCGCCCCGGGGTGCCCTTCGCGAGGGCGCAGGACTGCCTGGCCCTCGTCGCATCGGTCGACAACCCGCACCTGCGGATGATGCTCGACATCCACCACGCGCAAATCGGCGAGCGCAACCTCATCGCGCTGTGCCGGGAGGCGCTGCCGTGGGTCGGTGAGATCCAGGTCGCCGACATGCCGGGCCGCTGCGAGCCCGGGACCGGCGAGATCAGCTATGCGGCGGTGGCCCGGGCGCTCGCCGAGATGGGCTATCGGGGGACGATCGGCCTGGAGGCCTTCGCCAGCGGCGACCCGACGGTCGCCGTTGAGGCCTTCCGAAACGCCTTCACCGTGGCCGGCTGACCCACGCCCTTGCCCCGCGCGGTTCCGCGTGCGATGCTTGCTGGACCGTTCCAGCATCCTGATCCTGTCCCACCACCCTTTCATTCCTTGGAGCCCACATGGCATTCGTCGACCGCATTGCTTCCGCCCCCATCTCCTGGGGCATCTGCGAGGTGCCGGGGTGGGGGCAGAGGCTCCCCACCGAGCGTGTGCTCACGGAGATGACCGACCTAGGAATCTCGGCGACCGAGTACGGGGCCCCGGGCTTTCTCCCGACCGAGCCCACCGCCATCCGGGGCGTCCTCGACGGACACGGGATGTCTCTCATCGGCGGGTTCACCCCGCTCGTGCTGCACGACCCGGCACGCCGTCAGGGAGAGCTCGCCCGGGTCCGCGAGGTCGCCGAGCTCTTCAGCCGCTCGGGTGCCTCGACCTTCGTCTCCTGCCCGGTCATGGACGACGACTGGTCGGTGCCTCGCCCGCTGGACCGCGAGGAGCGCGGCCACCTGGTGCGGATGCTCGCCGAGGTCGACACCCTCTGCGAGGACCACGGGCTGCGCCAGGTGCTGCACCCGCACCTGCAGACCGTGGTGGAGACCGCGTCCGACGTGCAGCGGGTGCTGGAGGACTGCGACGTCAAGTGGTGCCTGGACACCGGGCACCTCGCCATCGGCGGCACCGACCCGGTCGAGTTCGCGCGCCAGGCCGCCGACCGGGTCGGACACGTGCACCTCAAGGACGTGCGGATGGATCTCGTGCCACGGATGCTCGACCGCTCGGCCTCGATCATGGAGGGCGTCCAGGCGGGGTTGTTCCCACCGCTGGGGCAGGGGGACCTCGCCCTCGCCGATGTGGTGCTTACCCTGGAGCGGGCCGGTTACGAGGGCTGGTACGTCATCGAGCAGGACACGGCCATCACCGGTGAGATGCCGACGCTCGGCGAAGGCCCCGTCACCGGCGTCGAGACCTCCATGCGCTACCTTCACGACGTCGTGGCGCCGATGCTGGAGCAGGACGCATGACGGCAGGTCCGCTCGACCTGCTGGCCCTCGGGCGGGTGAGCGTCGACCTCTACGCCCAGGAGCCCTACGCCTCCTTCCTTGACCCGCAGACGTTCGTCAAGTCGATCGGGGGAAGCCCCACCAACGTCGCCGTCGCCGGTGCCCGCCTCGGGCTCCGCACGGCCGTGGTGACCGCCGTCGGTGACGACCCGATGGGTGACTACGCGCTGGCCAAGCTCGCTGCCCTCGGGGTGCAGACCTGTTACGTCGCCAGGCAGACGGGCGGCCGCACCCCCGTGGTCCTCGTGGCCCTGGAGGTCCCCGCCGAGCCGACAATCACCTTCCTTCGCGCCCCTGACGCACCCGATACCGCGATCGAGGTGGATGCCGTCGCCGAGCCCGCCCTCGACGCGTGCCGTGTGCTGTGGATGAGTGGGAGCACCCTCGCGGTCGGTCCCACGGCGCGCACCGCGATGCAGTGGATGGTGCGGCGCGCGCGACGCGAGCACACCGTCCTCGACCTCGACCTGCGGCCGACGCTGTGGGCCGATCCGGCGCTGGCAGCCGAGACCGCGGCCAGGGCGATCGGACTCTCGACCGTCGTCGTCGGCAACCGAAGTGAATGCGCCATGGCCCTGGGCACCGCCGAGCCGCACCAGGCGGCCGACGCACTCCTGGCGCGTGGGGTCTCCATCGCCGTCGTCAAGATGGGTGGCGACGGGGTGCTCCTCGCCTCGGCTGACGAGCGCGTGGTGGTCGACCCGATCCGCGTCGAGGTGCGCTGCGGGTCCGGAGCCGGTGACGCCTTCGGAGGAGCCCTCGCGACCGGCCTGGTGCGCGGCTGGTCGCTGTCCAGGATCGGTAGGGTCGCGAACGCCGCCGGCGCCCTGGTGACCTCTCGACTGACCTGCGCCGATGCGATGCCGACCCTTCCCGAGCTGGAGGCCTTCGAGGCGACGACGCCCCAGCCGCGGGTGATCCATCGTGGCTGATCATCTGAAGACCCTGAGTGACAAGGACTTCCAAGCCCTCACCGACGCCCGGGTGCGCGAGCCGGCCCGCTTCCGCCAGGCGCTGCCGAGCCGGCGCCGGCGGCCCCTGGTCGGCGAGGACGGCCGGATGCTGCTGCTCGCCGCCGACCACACCGCGAGGGGCAAGCTGGCGATCGGGTCTGACCCGATGGCCGCCTCGGACCGCCACTCACTCCTCGACCGACTCCTGACCGGCCTCGCGGACCCGAGGGTCGACGGCGTGCTCGGTAGTGCCGACATCCTGGAGGAGCTCGCCCTCCTTGGGGCGCTGGACGGCCGCCTCGCCATCGGCACGATGAACCGCGGGGGCATCGTCGGAGCCCACTGGGAGCTCGACGACCGGGTCACCGCCTACGACGTCGAGCACGTCCTGTCCCTCGGGCTGGACGGCGGCAAGACCCTGCTCCGCATCGAGCCGACCGACCGCGGCGTCCCCCGCACCCTAGAGATGGTCGCTCGGATCACAACGGCCCTGGCGGATGCCGGGACGATGGCCCTCATCGAGCCGCTGCCCTACCGCACGCGACCCGACGGTGGTGTCGAGCTCGACCCCTCCGAAGACGCGTTGATCCGCACTGTCGCCATCGCGAGCGGTCTTGGCTCGTCGTCGGCGCACACCTGGCTGAAGATCCCGGCCTCCACTAACCCGGCCCGCGTCGCAGCCGCGACGACCTGCCCCATCCTGCTCCTGGGCGGGGACGCCGGCCGCGACCATGACCGAGTCTTCGACGGGTGGGAGCGCGCCCTGGAGGTGCACAACATCCGCGGCCTGGTGCCCGGACGCGCGCTGCTCTACCCCCAGGCCCTCAGCGTCAACGACGCCGTGGACCGCGCTGCCAGTCTCGTCCACCCTTCCGTCGTACCGACCCTCGAGGAGACCCCATCATGAGCAACCACCACCGCGCCGGAGCCCTGGCGACCCAGGACGCCCTGGTCACCGTGACCCCTGAAGGGGCCGGGTGGGACTACAGCGGGCTCGAGGTGTTCGACCTCGCGAGCCGGCCGGTCCGTCGTGCCCTCGACGGCATCGAGGGCGTCCTCGTGCCGCTCTCGGCCACCGACGTCGAGGTCTCGGTAGACGGCGAGACCCACACCCTCGCGGGTCGGACCGGGGTCTTCGAGGCGGTGTCCGACTGGATCTACCTACCGCTCGGGTCGACGATCACAATTAGCGGGGATGCCGGTGAGGTCGCCCTGTGCACCGCCCGGGCCACCGAGCGCTTCCCGCTGTGCGTGACACCGGCGCAGGAGGTGTCCGTCGAGGTCCGTGGCGGTGGTCGCGCCTCCCGCCAGGTCACAAACATCGCCACCCCGGACTCCTTCACCGGCGCCGACCGGATCAACGTCTGCGAGGTGCTGACGCCCGGAGGCAACGTGTCCTCGTGGCCGCCCCACCGGCACGACGGCATCGGTGACTGCGCGCCGACCAACGAGGAGATCTACTACTTCCGGATTGGTCGCCTCGACGCGCCGCACGGGCACCCCCACGGGCAGGGCCTCTTTCGGGTCTACACGGTTGACGGATCCTCCGACGAGACGGTCACGGTGTTCGACGGTGACGTGCACATCGTCGCCGCTGGCTACCACGGGCCCTCGACGGCGCAGCCTGAGTACCCGATGTACTTCCTCAACGTGCTCGCGGGGCCGGGTGCCGAGCGCACCATGGCGTTCTGCGACGACCCCGACCACCACTGGATCCGCGAGACGTGGGAGCAGCAGGGCCAGGACCCCCGCCTGCCGATGACCTCCGCCGCTGGCCGGGTGGCCCGATGAAGCCGAAGATCCGCATCGCCGTGCTCGGATTGGGCTGGATGGGTCAGGCGCACTCCCGCTCCGCGCGACGCATCCCTGGGCATTTCCCGGACCGCTCCTACGACCCGCGCCTCGTCGTGTGCGCCGACCCCGTGGAGAACCGTCGACGCCAGGCCGTGGAGGACTTCGGGTTCGAGCGCGCAGTGGCGGACTGGCGTGAGGCCGCCACCGCCCCGGACGTCGACGCGGTGTGGGTGACTGCGCCCAACATGATGCACCTGCCGATGATCGAGGCAGCGGCCGCGGCCGGGAAGGCCGTCTTCAGCGAGAAGCCGATCGGCGGCAAGCCGGAGCACGCGGTGACAGCCCTCAGGCATGCGACCGCGGCCGGCGTGGCCACCGGCGTGGGCTACTGCTACCTGTGGTCACCCCTCGTGCTGCACGCCCGGGACCTCATCGCCAGCGGCGCCCTCGGCGAGATCACACACTACCGCGGCCGATTCCTCTCGATGTACGGCAGCGACCCCATGGGCCTGCTCACCTGGCGCTTCTTCATGGAGCAGGCGGGCTACGGAGTCACCAGTGACATCCTCAGCCACTCGGTCGCCATGGCCCAGTTCCTTCTCGGTCCCGTCATCGAAGTGGTGGGGATGGCCAACACGACGGTCCCCCGCAGGCCGATCCCCACCGGGGCGGCCAGCCATTACGGCGTCGGCCGCCCGGAGGACCCGACGGGCGCAGTCGAGAACGAGGACTTCGCCTCGATGCTGTGCCGCTTCGAGGGTGGGGCCACCGGGACCTTCGAGGCCAGCCGCACAGTCGTCGGACCGGAGAGCCAGAACGCCTTCGAGGTCTACGGCACCAAGGGCTCGCTGGCCTGGAACCACGAGCAGATCAACGAGCTCCAGTACTACGCGGTCACGGACTCCCCGAACTCCGGCTACACCACGATCTTCGGCGGTGAGCGATTCCCGTTCCACGGTGCGTTCGTGCCCGGGCAGGCCAACAGCATCGGATTCGAGGACCTCATCACGATCCAGGACCACGCCTTCCTCGAGTCGTTGGCAGCGGGAAGCCGGTTCAGCCCCGGGTTCTCCGAGGCGGTGGACGTCGTGAGCGTCCAGCGGGCCCTCATCGACTCGTGGGAGACCCGCGGCTGGCAGACTGTCCAAAACATGAGGGAGAGCCCCCGATGACCACCGTGCGCATCACCACCGCAGAGGCGCTCGTGCGTTACCTCGTCGCCCAGCGCACGGAGGTCGACGGCCGCGAGGTTCCCCTCTATCCCGGCGTGCTCGCGATCTTCGGCCACGGCAACGTGACGAGCCTCGGCCATGCCCTCGAGCAGCACCGCGACGAGATCCCCGTCTGGCGGGGCCAGACCGAGGAGGGCATGGGCCTGGCTGCGGTGGCCTTCGGCAAGGCGACCCGGCGGCGCCAGGTCATGGTCTGCACGAGCTCGATTGGGCCCGGGGCGACCAACATGGTCACCGCTGCGGGTGTCGCCATGGCGAACCGGCTCCCGGCGCTCTTCATCTCCGGAGACGCCTTCACCTCCCGCCTTCCGGACCCGGTGCTCCAGCAGGTGGAGCACTTTGGCGACCCCACGACGACCGTCAACGACAGCTTCCGGCCGGTGGTCCGCTACTGGGACCGGATCAGCCACCCTGCGCAGCTCCTCACCTCGCTGCCGCAGGTGACTCGCACCCTGCTGGACCCCGCCGACTGCGGCCCGGTCTTCCTCGGGCTGCCCCAGGACGTGGCGGCGACCGCCTACGACTACCCGGAGGGCTTCTTCGAGCCGGTCGTGCACCGGGTGCCTCGCCCTCGGGCCGACCGTGAGGAGCTCGTGGCGGCCGCCGCCGCATTGCGTGCCGCCGAACGTCCCGTGCTGATCGCCGGCGGTGGCGTCCACTACTCACTTGCAGAGGCCGAGCTGGCGGACTTCGCGCAGCGGCACGGCATCCCGGTGGTGGAGACCGTGGCCGGCAAGTCCTCCCTAGTCGCCGACCACCCGCGGTATGCCGGGCCGGTCGGGGTCACGGGTGCCCCCGAGCCCAACGAGGCGTGCGCGGCCGCAGACGTGGTGCTCGCCGTGGGGACCCGGCTCAACGACTTCGTTACCGGGTCATGGACCCTCTTCGACGACCGCGCCCGCATCGTGGCCCTCAACACGGCGCGCTTCGACGCCAGTAAGCACCTTGCGACCCCGGTGGTGGGCGATGCCCGCGAGAGCCTTATGGAGCTGTCCGCGTTGCTCGGCGATTGGTCTGCGCCCCAGGAGTGGACCGACCACGGCACGGCGCTGCAGCACCGGCTCCTGGAGTTCGTCGCCGGCCGGGTCGCGGACGACGGCGGGCTCCCCCTCAGCTACGCCCAGATCGTCGGTGCGGTGCACCGTCGGGCGCGGGCCGAGGACTATGTCGTGGCGGCGGCCGGCGGTCTCCCGGGCGAGGTCAACGTCAACTGGCTGAGCAGGTCGGTGGCGAGCTTCGATTGTGAGTACGGCTTCTCCTGCATGGGATACGAGATCGCTGGGGCTTGGGGCGCGGCCTTCGCCCGCGAGCAGGACGGGGGTGAGGTGTTCGCGCTCGTCGGCGACGGCTCCTACCTCATGCTCAACAGCGAGATCTACTCCTCGGTCCTCTCCGGCAAGAAGATGGTCGTCATCGTCTGTGACAACGGCGGGTTCGCGGTCATCGAGCGACTCCAGAAGAGCCAGGGGGGTAACTCCTACAACAACATGCTTCGCGACTCCACCGGGCCCGGCTCGGACGTCAGGGTCGACTTCGTTGCGCACGCGGCCTCATTGGGTGCCCACGCGACGAGGGCGGGCTCGATCGCCGAGCTCGAGGCAGCGGTCGACGCCGCGCGCAGCCACGACCGCACCAGCGTCATCGTCGTCGACGTGCGCGAGTCCGACTGGACCGAGGGCGGGCTGTTCTGGCAGGTGGGCGTGCCCGAGGTCAGCGAGCTCGACACGGTGCGCGAGGCGCGGACCGTGCACGAGGCGGGCATAGCGACCCAACGTCGCGGCGTGTGATGGTGGCCAGGGGGGCGGCGGAGACCCGGCAGGCGGGGCACGTGGCCCGTCCCACGATCCGCGACGTGGCCGCGCGGGCCGGTGTCTCCAAGTCCTTGGTGTCCCTGGCCCTGCAGAACGCACCACGGGTCGCGCCGGGGACGCGCGAGGCGATCCTCGCCGCCGCCGAGGAGCTGGGGTACCGGCGCAACGCCGCTGCCCACGCGCTGGGCGCGCACCGAACGCGCACCATCGGCGTGTTCGTCCTCGACCTGCACAACCCCATCACCGCCGACGTGCTCGATGCGGTGCAGGCAGAGGCGAGGCGACGTGACTACCGGACCATCGTCGTCGTCGGTGGCGAGGACGCTGCCGCCGAGCGGGCCGAGCTCGAGAAGCTCCTCGAGTTCCGGGTCGAGGGGATCATCGCCGTGGGTCACCGTCTGCCCGACGGCGCGGACCAGGCGTTCACGACCGACTGCCCCGCGGTGATCATCGGGAGCGAGCACCACGGCATCCCCCACCTGGCGTCGATGAGCAACGACGACGTCCTGGGCGCGGGGCTCGCGGTCGACCACCTCGTCTCGCTCGGCCACGAACGGATCGCCTTCGTCGCCGGTGGGTCCAATGCGGTCGCCCGGGACCGGCGTCGTGGCTACCGCGAGGCGATGCACCGGCACGGTTTGGGGAAGGCCGCGGTCGTTGTGGCGGGGTCGTTCACCGAGGACGGGGGCTATCGCGGTGCGGCGGAGGCGCTCGCGCTCGCGGAGCGACCGACCGCCCTTTTCGTCGTCAACGACCTCGCGGCGATGGGGGCGATGGCGGCGGTGGCCGACCGTGGACTGTCCGTGCCGGAGGACGTCTCTGTCGTGGGCTACGACGGCACCCGCCTGGCCGGCATCAGGCCGATCGGCCTGACCACGGTGGCCCAGCCCCTCCAGGAGCTGGGCACCCGGGCGGCCGCACACCTATGCGGACAGCTCGACGGGGAAGTGGCCGGGGCGCCGGAGACACGGCTCGCGCCCTCGCTGATCGCGCGGCGGACGACCGCGCTCGCCAGTCGAGAGTAGAGAACACGCCGCGTGGGGCGAGCCAAAGACGACGTGTTCTCTGCTCTCGACCGGGTGGTCGGGGTGGCTGGGCCTAGCGGGCGACCTCGTCGATCCGCACCGGTCGTCCCTCGGTGGCCGAGCGGGTGGCGGCCTCGGCGATCCAGGCCGTGCCCATGGCGTCCTCGATGGTGCACGGCGACGGGGTCTCGCCGGCGACGACCTCGCAGAACGTCGCGAGCTCGCGGCGGAAGGCCTCGGCGAGGCGGTCCATGAAGAAGGTGTGCGGGGGCCCTGCCGGCCAGGTGATCCCCGGCTGCGTCGACCGCAGCGGCAGGCCCTCGTCGAGTCCGGCAGCGACGGCATCGTGCACACCGTGCACCTCGAGGCGCACGTCGTAGCCACGGGCGTTGGTGCGGGTGTTCGACACGACCCCGATCGTGCCGTCGTCGAGCGTGATGAGCACTGACACGGTCGACCAGTCGCCGTTGTCGGCGTAGAGGTCTGTGGGGGCGTTGGGGTCGACCGAGCCGACGGCGTAGACCTCGACCGCCTCGCGCCCGGTGACCCAGCGGACTGCGTCGAAGTCGTGGACCGAGCAGTCGCGGAAGATCCCGCCCGAGCCGGCGAGGTACGCCGCCGGCGGCGGGGCCGGGTCCAACGTCGTCGAGCGGACCGTGTGGACGCGTCCGAGCTGACCGGCGCGCACGGCATCGCGAGCTGCCACGAATGCCGGGTCGAACCGGCGGGGGTAGCCGATCTGGACCGGCACGTCGGAGCCGACGAGGCGGTCGCGCACGGCCACGGCCTCGGCCGCGGACCCGGCGATCGGCTTCTCGCAGAACGTCGGGATGCCGCGGCCCACGGAGGCGAGCAGCAACTCGGCGTGGGCGGCGGTGGTGGCCGCAATGACGACACCGTCGACGCCGGCGTCGAGCAGCGCCCTGGGTGAGGCGGCACGCGTGGCTTTGCCGATCCGGTCAGTGACTGCCTCGACTGCGGCATCCACCGGGTCGGTGACGACGAGCTCGTCGACGTGGTTGAGGGCAGCGAGGGTGTCGGCGTGGAAGGCACCGATCCGGCCGAGGCCGATGAGTCCGATACGCATCAGTCGTGACATCCTTCCGTTGCTCGGGCAGTGGGCGGGTGGGTGCCCATCCTTGTGTGACTGAACTATGCTGTCAACTGAATGTCCTGACATGGACCGAGTGAGGCGGCTCAGGGGCGCAACAACTCAGTGGCTCAGCTTGGCGTGCGCCACGGCATCCAGGCGGGTGCCCAGGTTCTCGGGGTCCAGGGCGACCTCTAGG
>NZ_JBKJPP010000066.1:0-8217 GCF_046595215.1 Lapillicoccus sp.
CGCGACGGGATGGCCTGGGCGAGGATGATGTCCTTCTCGCAGTTGGCCGTTCGCCGCATGAAAAGTATCTGCCCCGAGCTGCCGACCGTCTTCCTCATGTCCCATCCGCTCCCCCTCGCCTACCGCGGCGGGGCGCTGCCCGGGGGGGCCGGCGCGGCAGGTCTCGACCTGGCGATCCTCCGGGCCCGGCCCGAGGTCGTGGCCCGCCAGCACGACGAGGGCCACGAGGTCTTCGTGTGGACGGTCGACGAGGACGTGGACATCCAGCGGTGTCTGGAGCTCAAAGTGGATGCAATCATCACCAATCGCCCCCGCCACGTGCTCGACGTGGTCGCCCGCAACCGATAATCTGCTCCCGTGCCTGATCGTCGGGGGGCACGCATCGGGGCAGATGCACAGCGAGGGGTGAGCGGCGGTGGAGGAGCGCGCACGAGCCGTGCCCGTGTCGCGACTCGACGCGCGGTGAGCATGTCCTCGGCCGCGGAGCAACCGGACCGCCCCCGCACCGTCCGCGTTCCGTGGACCGCTCCGGCAGTGCCCAGGATCCGGCGTGCGGTGGTCGCCGACCTCGAGGGCCGTGACCTGTCGGAGGAGATCATCTCCGAGGCCGAGATCGTCGTCTCCGAGCTCGTCGCGAACGCGATCCGGCATGCCAAGCCGCTCGCGGACGGCACCATCCGGGTGCACTGGAAGGTCAAGGCCGGGGTGGTCGAGATCGAGGTGTCCGACGGCGGGGGCCCGTTGACGCCCAGGCCGGCACCGCGCTCGGTGTGGGCCTCGACCGGTCGTGGCCTGCGGATCGTGCGGAGCCTGGCCCACGAGTGGGGGGTCACCGAGGAGCGCAGCGGCCGCACGGTGTGGGCCTCGCTCGGGGGACCGTCTCGACGGCGCACCCACTAGCTCGGACTAGGGTTCAGCCCATGGGTAAGGCAAGCAGGCGTCGCTCCACACGCTCCACCGAGGACTCGCCCCGGGTGGTCCCCGCGCCGTTCGTCGCCCGGCCGTTCGAGGGCCTTCCCTCCGAGACCGAGTGGGTGGCGCTGCGCGAGATCCTCCCGGCCGCCACCGCCAGCGTCTCCTTCGCCGCCGGTCGCGCCCCGGAGGGGGCCACCGTCACGGCGACGATCGCCACGGTCCTGCCGATGGCGTGGCCCGCGCTGCACCGCAACGGGGGCGAGGTCTTCGTGGCGACCCAGTCCGGCGCGACGAGCGGGGACCCCAGCCGCGACCTCGCCGCGGCCCTGCTCCTCGCTTCGTCCGCCGCGGAGGGCACCCCTGTGACGAGCGTGCCGACGCCCACGGCCGACACCCCCCGGCTCCAGGATCTCCTCGACGTGGGCCAGCCCTTCGAGGTCGTGCTCCACGACGGGTTCGACTTCTGGGTCGGGGACGCCGACCTCGACGCCGAGGGCCGGGACTCCCTCGACCGGGCCAACGAGTCGGTGATCGCGACCGAGCGCGTCCCCGGTGCGACCTCCGTCTACTGGTGCGCCATCAACGGGCGCAGCTATGTCCGGTGGGTCCTGCCGCACGACGAGGACCGCGCCACGGACGCGCTCGCCCGCCTCCACGCCGCCGGGCAGACCCGGCTGAGCGAGGACGCCCGGCTGCTCGGCGCGTTCCGGGCCGGCGG
The DNA here is from genome assembly GCF_046595215.1 of Lapillicoccus sp. Classification (NCBI taxonomy): domain Bacteria; kingdom Bacillati; phylum Actinomycetota; class Actinomycetes; order Micrococcales; family Intrasporangiaceae; genus Lapillicoccus; species Lapillicoccus sp. Next base: position 1,634 of record NZ_JBKJPP010000066.1, read on the forward strand.
GCTTCTCGTGCCCGTCTGGGAGGTCCCGACCGAGAAGGTGGCCGCAGACTTCGCGGACGTCGTCGTCGCCATGGCCCCCCGGATCGACGCGGCTGCCGCGTCGAGCGACCCGCTGACCGCGGACGAGCGGCGGGCCAGGGCGGGTCTGCTCAACCGCCAGGTCACCCTGCGCTGAGGCCGGACCCGTGAGCCCGGACCCGTCACAGACCCCTCCGGACGGTCCGACGCGCAGGGACCGTATGCCGTGTGCGGCGATCGTCCCGGCCAAGGACGAGTCGGCCCGCATCGCCGCGACGATCGCGGCCGTGCAGCAGCTGGACGGGGTCGACCTCGTCATCGTCGTGGACGACGGCAGCACTGACGGCACGGCCGACATCGCCCGGTCCTGCGGCGTCCACGTCGTGCGGCACCGGAGCAACCGCGGCAAGGCGGCGGCCCTGTCGACCGGCGCGGAAGCGGCTGCGGCCGAGCTGACGGGCGAGCACCTGCTCCTGTTCGCCGACGCCGACCTCGGGCCCTCTGCCGCCGCCCTCGGGGTGCTGCTGGCCCCGGTCGCGTCGGATGAGGCCGACATGAGCATCGCGGTCCTGCCCCCGCAGCAAACGTCCGGGGGCGGTCACGGGTTGGTCGTCCGGCTGGCGCGCACAGGCATCGAGGACCTCACGGGGTGGGCGCCCACCCAGCCGTTGTCGGGCATGCGCTGCCTCAGCCGCACGGCATACCTCGTGGCGCAGCCCCTCGCGCGGGGCTGGGGGGTCGAGGTCGGCCTGACCGTCGACGTCCTGCGGGCCGGCCTGCGGGTCGTCGAGGTCCCCTGCGAGCTGCAGCACCGCGTGACCGGCGCCGACTGGCGCGGGCAGGTCCACCGGGCCCGGCAGTATCGCGACGTGGCCCTGGCCCTGCTGCTGCGGCGGCGGTCAGGACGGCGCTCGTAGACTGGTGGACACCGTCCACATGGGAGCCCGATGCCGACGTCCGACCGTGCCCTCAGCGCCGCGACCGCGACCTCAACCACCGGGACCACCGGGACCACCGCCAGGGGTCGCTACCACCATGGTGACCTGCGCCGAGCCCTCGTGGTCGCTGCGACCGCGCTGGCGCGCGAGGGTGGCCCCGAGGCCGTCGTCCTGCGCGAGGTGACCCGTCGGGTGGGCGTGTCCGCCAACGCGGCCTACCGGCACTTCACCGACCGTGACGCCCTCCTCGAGGCGGTGGTCATCGAGGGGCTGGCGCAGATGGCTGGGGCGATGGAGGCCGAGCTGGCGACGGTGCGCCCGCGGCACCCGCAACGGCGGGCCCGGGCCCGGCTCCGCGCGGTGGGGACGGGATACGTGCGGTTCGCCTGCGCTGAGCCGGGCCTGTTCAGGGCGACCTTCCTCGTGCCGTCGGACCTGCGCCGGGCCCGCAACCCCCAGGCCCGGGGGGCCGGCGGACGGACGCCGTTCGAGCTGCTGTCCGACGTCCTCGACGAGCTCGTCGTCGCCGGCGTGGTCTCGCCGGAGCAACGGCCCGGGGCCGAGCTGCTCGCGTGGTCGGCGGTCCACGGGCTGGCCGTCCTCGTCGTCAACGGACCGCTGCGTGAGCTGCCGCCAGAGGCGGTCGAGGCGACGACGCAGCGGCTGCTGGGCATGGTCGATGCCGGGCTCGGAGATCCCTCAGCGGAGTGAGCCGGCTCAGTCGCGGCGGCTCTCGGCGCGCATGGCGGCCCGGTCCTCCCCCGAGCGCAGCTCTGCGAGGCGGATGCCCGCAGCGAGCAGCAGCGGCACGGTGAGCGCGAACGCGACCGGGGGGATGGCCACCCCGGTGTCGTTGAGGAGGAGCCCGATGACCAGCGAGAGACTCAGGCCGATGAGACCGGCGCGCATCGTCTCGACCTGCTCGAGCAGGGGCTGCAGCGGCCGGGCCACTGCAGAGCCCGGCCTGGCCAGGACGATGACGAGCAGGGCCAGCGCCAGGGGCACGAGGTAGGCGAACACCGTGGTGTTTGTCAGGATGTCGAGGTTCTGCGCCAGCTTGCGGGTGACGATCCCCCCGGCGTCGCCGTCGATCACCGACTGGACGAACCGGCCGAGGTGCGAGCGGCTGGCCACCGGGCGCGACCAGTCGGCGAACGCCAGGGCGAGGACGAGCGCGGCCGTCCCTCCGACGATGAGCAGCCCGCGCCGCCAGGTGATGTCGACGTGCAGGATCGACAGGACGAGGACCGCGAGGCCCGGCACGAGGGCCGGCGGCCCGCCCACGTCGCTGCCCCACATCGGGGCGGCGTCGACGACCACGGCGAGGAGCCCGACGAGCGCGACGGCCAGGGCCGCCAGCCTCGGGCGGCCGGTGTGTACCAGCCTGCTCGACACGGCGATGGCGACCAGGAACGTCGCGGCGAGGAAGAGGGCGAAGGTCACGTTGCCGATCCCGAAGTAGCGCCCCCCGACGATCGGGTTGAGGCCGAGGAGGGAGGACAGCTGCAGGCGCGAGCCGTGCACGACGTCGACCGCTAGCACGAGGTAGGTCATCGCGGCCATCGCCCCCACCGGACCCATCGGCGAGCTCCGCCACGCCCCGCGGAGGGCGATCGCGCCGAGGACGGCCGACCACCCGACGACGGCGGCGACCAGGGCCACCGCCGGCGGGGTGAACCGCCACCACGGCAGGATGTTGGCGAGGAAGGTCGCCGCCGGGACGGCCGCGGCCACGACGAGCCCCTGGCGCACGATGGACCGGGCCACGTCCCGCTGGTGCGCCGTGCCGATCCTGCGCTGCCACACCAGGGCCAGGGCCGCGACGGCCGCGACGACAAGCAGGCCCCAGGTCAGGAAGAAGGGGTAGACGATCGGCTGCACCGAGCGTGACGACAGGTCGACGTCGACCAGGTCGGCGAGCCGGCGCTCGGCCGACGCCCCCGAGTCCGCCGTCACCGGGGAGCGGCGCAGGGCGGATCCCCCGACCGTGGCGGGGACCTGCGCCCCGGCCAGGGTGAGGATGGTCGCCGTCACGTCGTCAAGCTGGACGAGCCCGGTGTGACGGGTCGAGGACGAGGAGAAGGTGCCGGGGCCGAAGCGGGGTCCGGCGGCGAGGACGATGCGCAGGCCCGCGCGGTCGCCAGCGTCCGCGAGGCTGACGACGACCACGTCGGCCCCGGTCGGGGCTGCCGCCAGGACCTTGGCGACCCTCGCGTCGACGCCCGACACCTGCAGCTGGCGGGTCAGGGGCACCTGCCCGGGTGCGGCCACGTCCCCGCCGGTGTCCCGGACCGCACCGACGTCCACGAGCGTGGTGCGGCACGCCCCGAGGTCGACGGCCAGGGTCGAGGCGTCGTACGGCCGGTAGCGCGGCACCGAGCCGGCCGGCGGGAGCGCCGCCCCCACGGCCGCGCCGGGACCGACGGCCGCGAGGCACTGTCCCGACGCCGCGAGCTGGGCGGCGAGGGTCCCCGGCCGGGCGTCGAACGGGCGCGCCGCAGCGGTCGCCGCGAGGGCGTCCCACCCCGTCACCGCGCCGCCCACGACCTGCGGCAAGGGCCGGCAGGCAGGGGTGCGGCTGCCGTCGTCCGGCTGGGCGGCCCGGTCCCCCGCGGACAGCGTCAGCCACCCGTCCAGAGGGCAGGTCGTGGCGTGCACGGACGTGATGTTGAGGGCCGCCGACGAGCCGTTGCGCAGGAGTCCCCACAGGGCCGGGGTCGTGCGCGGGTCGAGGTCGCCCGGTCCGATCCCGCCGGTCCCGACGACGATGACGGCGCTGCCGGGACCGCTGACCGGCACGGGGTCGGGGGTGGCGTGGTCCGTGCGCGGGGCGCTCCCCACGAGCACGGCCAGTACGAGCAGGCCCGCCGCGCTCACCGCCTGGAGCACCGGTCGGAGGGTCACCCGCCAGAGCCTAGGTGCTCGATCCAGGGCTGCCGCCCGCCCGCCGCCGCTCGCCCACCGCCCGAAACGGCTCGCCCCCGCACCAGCGTCCGGAATACCATGCGGAGGTGGACCTGACCTCGGTGCAGCCCAGCACCCCCTCCCGGCAGCAGCGATGACCACGCAGCGCCACGGCTACCTCGGGCCGCGGGGGACGTTCTGCGAGATGGCACTGCAGTCCTGGCCCTCTGGCGCAGCCGAGCAGGTGCCCCACGGGTCCGTCGAGTCGGCGCTCGCGGCCCTGCGCAGCGGGGACCTCGAGGCGGCGATGGTCCCCATCGAGAACTCCGTCGAGGGCGGGGTGAGCGCCACGCTCGACGCGCTGTCGGTGGGGGAGGACCTGGTCATCGTCGGCGAGGTCCTCGTGCCCGTCACCTTCGTGCTCGCCGGACCACCCGGTATGCCGCTCGGCGAGGTCCGCGCGGTCGGCACCCATTCGCACGCCTGGGCGCAGGTCCGCGGGTGGATGAACGAGCACCTCCCGGACGCGACCTACGTCCCCACCTCCTCCACTGCGGCGGCTGCTGCCGGGCTCGACGCGACAGCGACCGAGGCCCTGCCCTACCAGGCCTCGGTCAGTGCGGCGGCCGCCGCCTCGATCCACGGCCTCGAGATCCTCGCGCGGGACATCGGGGACAACCCCCATGCCGTGACGCGGTTCGTGCTCGTCTCCCGTCCGGGGCACACCCCCCAGCCGACGGGGTCGGACAAGACGAGCGTGGTGATCTACCAGCGGGACGACCACCCGGGGGGGCTGCTCGAGCTGCTCGAGCAGTTCGCTGCGCGGGGGGTCAACCTGACCAGGCTCGAGTCCCGCCCGACCGGCGAGGCGATGGGGTCCTACTGCTTCTCCATCGACTTCGAGGGCCACGTCGCCGACGAGAGGGTCGCCGACACCCTCATGGGGCTGAGGCGGGTGTGCGCCCGGGTCCGCTACCTCGGGTCCTACCAGCGGGCCGACCGCCGCGCCCCCGACCTGCGGGCGGGCACGAGTGACGACGACTTTGTCAGCGCCCGGGCGTGGCTGGACACCCTACGAGGGTGCCCCCCCTCGTGGTGACCTTTTGGCGGTGGCTGACCAAGGCGTGACCATTTTGTCCAGTATGAGGGATTTCGGGCATGTTCTGACCCGCCGTCTTGTAGAGTCGTGTCGACTCGGTGGGGACCTGACGCAGATACCCAACGAGTCGCACGACCCCGGTCATGTCGGAGGACGCCGAACATCCCCCACTCGTTCGGTAGTCCCCCTGACCGGGCGGCAAAGGCGGCCCACCCCCCACGGGCCGCCTTTGCGCTGCCCGCCCGTGCGCCTCCCGGCGCTCAGGAGAGGTGGGCGCACCAGGGGGTGGAGCTCTCAGGTGGTGTGGGCGACGCGGACGACGAGGGCGAGGTGGTCCACCGTGGCGGCGATGGCGCGTGCCGTGCCGATGGTGTCGCCGTCGATCTGCACCTCCTCCGCGCGGTCGGCCCGGACGCTGATCTCCTGGCCGGCGTGGTGGTCGATCATCGCGTGGCCCTTGTGCTGGCGGGTGAGGACCCGCCCGGCGACCGCGCTCCACCCGACGACGCCCCGCGGTGAGAGGAGGATGGTATCGAGTGCCCCGTCGTCGACACGGGCCTGCGGCATCAGCACGAGCCCGCCGAGGAGGCGCCCGCAGTTGCCGATGACGACCGTGCGGGTGCGTCGGGAGAACTCCATCTCGGCGTCGAACGTGACGCGCACCTTGAAGCCCGGGCCGGCGAGGTTGCGCAGGCCCGAGACGACGTAGGCCGCGGACCCGACCCTGGACTTCAGTGACTCCGGGGCGCCGGCCATGATGGCGGCGTCGAACCCCAGACCGGCCATCACGAGGAAGATGTGCTCCTCGGGGTACTGGTGCTGCCCCGACCGGTCGACCGTCAGCCGCCCCACATCGACCCGCTTGTTCTGGCCGGTCAGGGCGATGAGCAGGGCGCGCTCGATCGAGTCGACCGGCAGGTCGAGGTTGCGGGCGAGCAGGTTCGCGGTGCCCCCCGGCAGCAGCCCGAGCGGCGTCTCCGTCCCGACGAGCGCGGCCGCGACGGCCCGCGCGGTGCCGTCGCCGCCAAGGGCGCAGACGAGGACGGCGCCGTCGCTGACGGCCTGGCGCGCCTGACCGGTGCCGGGGTCGGCGGCGGTCGTCTCGAACCACATCGGCTCGCCCCACCCCTGGGCGAGGCACCCGTCAGTGACCCGGCGACGGACGGCCTCGAGGTCGCCGAACTTCGTGGGGTTGACGATGACGGCGGCGCGCTTGGGTGGGGTGGCCCGCTCCGGCGCCCCGTCGGGTCGGAACTCGTTGCGGTGGGGGCGCCGGCCGCGCCCGGGACGACGCCCTGAGTCGGTCGTCGACCGACGCCGGGCGAGGACGACGCCCAGGACGACGAGGAGCAAGAGGACCCCTGCGAGCAGGATCGCTTCGAGACCGGTCACCGGCTGACCGTATCGGAGCGGCGCGCCCACGCCGTCCACGCTGAATCGCTAGCCTCAGGGCGTGACCCCGACCCCGGACCCGGCCGCCGATCCGGAGTCGACCGCAGTCCCCGGGGCCCGCGCCCGTCCGTCCCATCCTGATCCGGACGACAAGGACTGGACGTGGACCCTGGCCCGGACCTGCCCGGAGTGCGGATTCGCCGCGGCGGCGATCGACCGGGTCGCCATCCCGG
>NZ_JBKJPP010000073.1:0-21013 GCF_046595215.1 Lapillicoccus sp.
TCCTGACGTTCACGTCTCGGGTGTCCGCGCCGATCTGGATCCTTGCCTTCCCCGCCGCCCGCAGGTTGCGGAACCACTGCGGATCGCGGGGTGCGCCAGCCGCCGAACCTGCCACGAGGTAACCGCCGTGGTCCTCGACGAATCCGACACACGTGGTGTGCGGCGCCCCGGTCTTGCGGCCGGGCACCGTCAGCAGGAGCACCGGAGTGCCCCTCACCTTGCCGCCGATGCGGCCGTTGGAGCGCCGGTAGACCCAGACGGCCGCACCTCCTGCCACTCGCAGCAGCATCTTCAACACCGGGTTCATGATGACCTCACTTGTCGGGGCTTCCCTGACACTGCTCCCTCGGGAGACAGTGCTCCCGCGGGGCCGACCTGTCAATGGCGGATCCGGCTCAGGAAAAGATCGCCGCGACGTCCGCGAGGCGTGACGGGACGATGGCGAACCAGGCCCACGACCCGCGTCGTTCCCGGGTCAGCAGGCCGGCCTCGACGAGCACCTTGAGGTGATGGCTGACGGTTGGCTGGGACAGGTCGACCGCCTCGGTGAGGTCACAGACGCACGACTCCTGCGGGTCGCCCGCACGGATCAGGCTGAGCAGCTGGAGGCGCACGGGGTCGGCGACCGCCTTCAGCAGCAGGGCGAGCTCGTCAGCGCGCTCCCGGTCGAGCGGCGCGAGCAGCGCTCCACCGCACGGCGAGACCGGTGCCGGCTTCGGGAGCAACGCCTTCTTCAGGGCCATCGCGGCCTCCTCACATCGACGAGGGTCCATATTGACAGATGACGATACAGCCGTCACGATCCTCCGGTGAGCACCTCTGCGGAACCGGGCACCGAGCACCCCGGCATGGTCGCCCGGCTCTCGACCCTCGACCGGTTCCTGCCCGCCTTGATCGGCCTGGCGATGCTCGCCGGCCTCCTGCTCGGCCGACTCGTGCCCGGCCTCGGCAGCGCGATCCAGTCGGTGCAGGTCGACGGGATCTCGCTCCCGATCGCCATCGGCCTGCTCGTGATGATGTATCCCGTCCTCGCGAAGGTCCGCTACGACCGGCTCGACTCGGTCACCGCTGACCGCCGGCTGCTCGTCAGCTCGCTGGTGCTCAACTGGGTGGTCGGCCCGGCCCTGATGTTCGCCCTGGCCTGGTTGCTCCTGCCTGACCTCCCGGCATACCGGACGGGCCTGATCATCGTCGGGCTGGCGCGCTGCATTGCCATGGTCATCATCTGGAACGACCTCGCCTGCGGCGACCGGGAGGCGGCGGCGGTGCTCGTCGCGATCAACTCGCTCTTCCAAGTGGTGGCGTTCGCGGTGCTCGGCTGGTTCTACCTCTCCGTGCTCCCGGGGTGGTTGGGGCTGGCGCAGACCGGCATCGACGCCTCCCCGTGGGACATCGCCAGATCCGTGCTGATCTTCCTGGGCGTGCCCTTGCTGGCCGGCTTCGCCTCGCGTCGGCTCGGCGAGCGCTCGCGTGGCCGGGACTGGTACGAAACGCGGTTCATCCCGCGGATCGGTCCGTGGGCGCTCTACGGCCTGCTCTTCACCATCGTCGTCCTCTTCGCCCTCCAGGGGGAGGCGATCACCTCGCGCCCATGGGACGTGGCCCGGATCGCCCTGCCGCTGCTGGCCTACTTCGCCCTAATGTGGGGCGGCGGCTACGGCCTCGGCGCTGCCATCGGGTTGGGTTACGAGCGGACCACGACCCTCGCCTTCACCGCGGCCGGCAACAACTTCGAGCTGGCCATCGCCGTCGCGATCGCGACGTTCGGTGCGACGTCCGGACAGGCCCTCGCGGGGGTGGTCGGCCCGCTCATCGAGGTGCCGGTCCTCCTCGCCCTGGTCTACGTCAGCCTGGCTCTGCGCAGGCGCTTCGCACCCCGACCGCGCCGCACCACCACCTCCACCTCCACCGCGTTTGCGACGAAACCGCGGTCATGACCAGCGCCACCACCGCTGCCACCACCACCGCTCCCACCACCCGACCCAGCGTCCTCTTCGTCTGCGTCCACAACGCCGGCCGCTCACAGATGGCCGCCGGATACCTGACGAGTCTCTCCGCAGGTGGCGTGGAGGTGCGGTCCGCCGGGTCGATCCCAGCGGACCGGGTGAACCCTGCCGCCGTCGCGGCGATGGCGGAGGAGGGCATCGACATCGCCGCGCAGACACCCACCGTCCTCACCACCGCGGCGGTCGAGGCCTCCGACGTCGTCATCACGATGGGGTGCGGCGACGCGTGCCCGATCTTCCCCGGAAAACGCTATGAGGACTGGGACCTCGAGGACCCCGCAGGCCAGGGGGTGGAGGCCGTCCGCCCGATTCGCGACGAGATCAGGAGGCGCATCATCACCCTCCTGGGCGAGCTCGGCGTCCCGGTAGCCAGCAGCTGACCCCGGCGGGGGATCGCGAGGTGACATCGGCGCCCTGAGCGGACCGGTGCGGTGACGCGGATACGTGCGGTGAAGGGGTGCGACGATGCCCGAGCGATCGACCCGCAGGCGATCCACGACGAGCTGGAGCGAGCCCGAGCAGACTTCCACCGGATGCTCGACACCGCCGCCCCGGCCAGCGTGCGCACCCTCATCCCGCTCGTCCGGTGCCTCGGCCGCCTTCCGGGCCCGGTGAGCTCAGGCTTCGCTCAGCTCCTCGACACGGCCAGCACGCCCTTCGTCGTGAACTACCTCTGATGCTGCGGCGGCGCGCTGGTGTTCAACCACGACCGGATGGCCCGCAAGATCGACCACACCATCGCCGCCCTGCGGCGCCGACTGGCCGCCGAGTCCCCGGCGAGCCTCCAGCGGGGCGCTTGCTTCCCGCCCCGCTGGGACCCCTGTTTCCGGTCAGGCCGCTGCATGCTCCTTCAAGGAGGCGTATGCCGCGGTCTCGAAGTCGAGGTAGGCCCCCACTGACGCGGGGTCGGCGAAGGGGAGGATCTGGGTGGCCCAGAAACCGCCGATCCCGTTCTGCCGGTCGATCCAGTAGTAGAGGTTCGCGAGGCCGGCCCAGGCGAGCGACCCGGCCGGGCGTCCGGTGGGGGCCTCCTCGTCGTTGACCATGAACGTCAGCGCCCAGGACTTCGGCATCCCCGGGAAGAACTCGGCGTCGTTGGACAGGCTCGGCACGACGCCTGGGAGCATCTTGATCTTGAGGTCGCCGAGGTGGTTCGCGGCCGCCATCCGCACCGTCTCGGGCTTGAGGACCTGGCCGTCCGGGGCGGCGCCGTCGTTGAGCCACATCCGGATGAACTTGGCGTAGTCGAGCGTCGTGGAGTAGAGCCCGTGGCCCCCCATGTGGACCTCGGGCTCCTGCGGCAGCACCAGATCGGTGGCCACGAGCGCCCCGTCGTCGCCGCGCTGGTGGATCTTGGCCATCCTCGACTGCATGTCCGGTGTCATCGTGAAGGCCGAGTCATGCATGCCCAGCGGCGCGAAGATCCGCTCCTGGAAGACCTCACCGAGACGCTTGCCGGTGATGCCCTCGACGACCTGGCCGGCCCAGTCGATGTTGGAGCCGTACTCCCACTCCTGGCCCGGGTCGAAGAGCAGCGGCGACTTCATCGCGGCCCTGGTCGCCGTGATGACGCTCGGCAGCCCCTGCTCCTGCACGAGCCGGGAGTAGTGCTCGTTGAAGAAGTCGTAGCCGAACCCGGCCGTGTGCAGCAGGAGCATCCGGGTGGTGATGTCCCGCGTCGGCGCCCTCAGTTGCGGCGTCCCGTCGGCGCCGAAGCCCGTGATCACCTGCACGTCGCCGAGGTCGGGGACATACTCCTTGGCCGGGGCGTCGAGGTCCAGCGAGCCGTCCTCGACGAGCAGCAGGCAGGCCGTGCCGGTGATCGCCTTGGTCGTCGAGAAGATCGCACAGACGGTGTCCGGGGTCATCTCGGTGTCGTCCCCGAGCGCCCGCACCCCCGCCGCGCCCTCGTAGATGTTGCCGGCCTGGTCGGTGACGATCGCCGAGACCCCCGGGACCCCGGGGGTGCCCGCGACGGCCCGCTGGAGGATCTCGTCGGCTGCCTGCTTCAGGGTGTGGCTCATGGGTTGCTCCTTCAGGACTTCGTTGACGGTGGTCGAGGCCGCAGCACGGACTTGCACGCGGCCATTCCGCTGAGGGCTCCCTCGGCTTATGCTCACCCCCAGGGCGGGACCGGACTACCCCCGAAAGGGGGAGGGAGACCCATGACGGCTACGCCTGGCACGGCGTCGGCGCTGCTGCGCCCTCGCGACAGCGACGCGATCCGTGGTGCCGTGCGAGCAGCGCGCTCGGACACCGGGGTGCCACTGGCCTTCGGCGGAGAGGTGCTGGACGGCGAGCTGTGCCTGACCGAGTTCGCCGGCACGCGCACCATCGGCCTGCGCGGCCTCCACGTCCTTCCCGGTGAGGGCCTCGGGGGACGCGCCATGGCCCTGACCCGTCCGGTCGCCGTGCGGGACTACGCCCCCTCGACAGACATCACCCACTCCTACGACCGGCCCATCCTCGGCGAGGGCATCCGCGGCCTGGTCGCCGTCCCCATCGTGGTCGGTGCGGCCGTCCGCGGAGTCCTGTATGCCGGGGCACGCGCCATCGCGCCGCTCGGCGACGTCGTCACGCAGGTCCTCGTCGAGGCGGCGGGGCGGCTCGCGCGCGAGTTCACGATGCGCGACGAGGTGGACCGCAGGCTCCGGCTGATGCTCTCGCCCGCGAGCGCGGTGCACCGGCCCCCGCCCCGCGGCGGGTCCCCCGTCCGGGTCGATGCGGCGACGATGGTGGAGGTGCGTGCCCTGCAGGCCGAGCTGCGCCAGGTCGCCCAGACCGTCGCCGACCCGCGGCTTCGCGAGCAGCTGCGCCACTCCTGTGACCGCCTCGCACGGATCGGTTCACCCGAACCCTCGCAGCCCTGCCCCCTCTCGCCCCGGGAGGTCGACGTCCTCTCCCAGGTGGCCCTCGGGTGCACCAATGCCGAGGTGGCCCAGCGTCTCTCGATCTCCCCCGAGACCGTCAAGGCCTACCTGCGCAGCTCCTCCGGCAAGCTCGGCACCCACACCCGCGCCGAGACCGTCAACGCGGCGCGGCGCAGTGGCGGCCTCGTCTGAGACCCGAAACGTTTGCCGGAGGTCGATCCGGGACCTAGGGTCGAGCAGTGACGCCCGAACCCCGACCAGCGCCCCTCGATCTCGCTGCCCCGTGGGGCGGGACGGGGTGGATGAGCGATCTCGGCGGGCCGGTGCACTGGGTCGACTTCGGCGGTCCCCGCGCCGACGAGGGGGTGCCCGTCGTCATGGTCCACGGGCTCGGCGGTTCCCACCTCAACTGGGTCGCCCTCGGCCCCGCGCTCGCGGGACGCCACCACGCCTACGCCATCGACCTTGCCGGGTTCGGACTGACGTCCGGCACCAACCGGTCCACCACGGTGCAGGCCAACGCCGAGCTCGTCGCCCGGTTCGTGCGCGAGGTCGTCGGTCGCCCGGTGGTCCTCATCGGCAACTCGATGGGCGGGATGGTCTCCCTGCTCGTGACTGCGGCCCACCCCGACCTCGTCGAGGGCCTCGTCCTCATCGACCCGTCCATCCCCATCCCCATCCCCCGTCAGCGTCCGGACTTCAGGATCGCCGCCCAGTTCGCGCTCTATGCCACGCCGTTCGTGGGGGAGCGATACATGACGGTGATGAGCAAGCGGGTCAGCGACCGGCAGCGCGTGCAGAGCGTCGTCGACCTCTGCTTCGCCGACCCCGCCAGAGCCGATCCTGCCGTCGTCGACGCCGGGGTCGAGCTGGCCGCCCACCGTCGGCAGACTCCCGGACAGGAGGCGGCGTTCCTCGGCGCCGCCCGCTCCCTCATGAAGGTCCTCACGGCGCCGGGCCGATACCAGTCGCTGATCCGGGGCATCGACACGCCCGTGCTGCTCGTCCACGGTGAGCTCGACCGTCTCGTCCCCGTGGCCGCCGCCCGGGCCATCGCCGCCTCGAACCCCCGGTGGGAGACGGAGTTCCTGCCCGGGGTCGGCCACACGCCCCAGCTGGAGGCTCACGAGGCGGTCCACGCCCGCACGGCACGGTGGTTGGCGGAGCACCACCTCAGCGACCCGATCGCGACCACCCCGCTCGCGACCACCCGGCACGACTCCTCGCCACGCACCACCGACAGCCCGACCGCCCGGCCATGAGCACGGCATACATCACCTGCCCGCTGTGTGAGGCGACCTGCGGACTGGCGGTGACCCTCGACGGACCCACCATCACGTCGCTGCGAGGTGACGACGACGACGCGTTCTCCCACGGGTTCATCTGCCCCAAGGGCGCGTCCGTCCAGGCGCTGGAGCAGGACCCGGACCGGCTGCGACAGCCGATGGTCAAACGCGACGGCCAGTGGCAGGGGGCGACGTGGGACGAGGCGTTCGAGGAGATCGACGCACGTCTGCTGCCGGTCCTCTTCGAGCACGGACGCAACGCCGTCGGGTTCTATCTCGGCAACCCGTCGTCGCACAACCTCGGCGTGACGCTCTACGGCCGGGCGCTGCTGCGGGCGGTCGGCAGCCGCAACATCTTCACCGCGAGCAGCGTCGACCAGCTGCCGAAGCACTTCTCCTCGGGTTACCTCTTCGGTGACCCGATGACCATCGCGGTCCCGGACCTCGACCGCACCCAGCACCTGCTCCTGCTCGGCGCCAACCCGTTGGTGTCCAACGGATCCCTGATGACGGCGCCGGACGCACGCGGCCGCATCAGGGCCATCCGGCGGCGCGGCGGCAAGGTCGTGGTGGTCGACCCGACCCGGACGCGCACCGCCGCTGTCGCCGACGAGCACCACGCGATCCGGCCCGGCACCGACGCCCTGCTGCTGCTCGCCATGGTGAACGTCATCGTCACCGAGGGGCGGGTCAGCCTCGGCCGACTCGCCCAGCACGTCACCGGGCTCGACGAGCTGCCCGCCCTGTGCGCGCCGTTCACTCCCGGCGCCGTCGCCGCCCGGACCGGGCTCGCTGCCCACGACATCCGCCGGATGGCCCTCGAGCTCGCCGACGCCGACTCCGCCGCGGTCTACGGCCGGATCGGCACGACCACCCAGACCTTCGGCACCCTCGCGAGCTGGCTCGTCGACGTGCTCAACATCATCACCGGCAACCTGGACCGCGAGGGCGGCGCCATGTTTCCGCTGGCCGCGGCTGGCCAGGCGAACAGCGCTGCGACGTCAGGGAATCCCGGACGCAAGGGCTGGCGGCACGACCGGTGGCGCAGCCGCGTCCGCGACCTCCCCGAGGTCATGGGGGAGCTGCCCGTCGCGACCATGGCCGAGGAGATCCTCACACCGGGCGAGGGGCAGGTCCGGGCCCTCATCGTGGTGGCCGGCAACCCCTGCCTCAGCACGCCCCAGGCCGACCGTCTCGACGAGGCCCTCCGCGGCCTCGACTTCATGGTGTCGATGGACGTCTACCTCAACGAGACGAGCCGGCACGCCGACGTCATCCTCCCGGGGCCGGGGCCGCTTGCCCGCGACCACTTCGACCTGACCTTCACCCAGCTCTGCGTGCGCAACATGGCGAACTGGAGCCCCGCGACCCTCGAGACCGACCTGCTGCAGGAGTGGCAGACGCTGCTGCGGCTCGTCGGCATCGTCAGCGGCCAGGGTCCGCACGCCGACATCGAGGCCCTCGACGACCTCGTGGCCGCCGACACCGCGGGCCGACAGGGACTCGACCCCTCGCTGGCCGCACCGCGCCGGGGCCCGGCCCGACTCGTCGACCTCCTGCTGCGGGCAGGTCCCTACGACCTCACGCTCGCCGACCTCGAGGACGCACCCCACGGCCTCGACCTCGGGCCGCTGCAGCCCCGCGTGCCCGACATCCTGCGCACCGCCAGCGGCACCATCGAGCTCATCCCCGACGCCATCAGCAGTGACCTCCCGCGCCTGCGTGCCCTCCTCGGCACCGGCCCTGCCGACGGTCTCGTCCTCATTGGCCGCCGCCAGCTCGGCTCGAACAACTCCTGGATGCACAACGTCGCCCCCCTCGTGCGCGGCAGCAACACCTGCACCGCCCAGGTGCACCCGGACGACGCGGCACGGCTCGGGCTCGTCGACGGCGGCCCGGCCACCATCCGCTCGCGCGCGGGTCAGGTGACGCTCCCCGTCGAGATCACCGACAGCATCCGCACCGGGGTCGTCAGCATCCCGCACGGCTGGGGCCACACCGCCCCCGGGACGCGGATGTCCGTCGCGTCCGCCCACCCGGGTGTGAACAGCAACGTCCTCGCCGACGACCTGCTCGTCGACGCCCTCACCGGCACCGCCGCCCTCAACGGCATCCCCGTCACCGTCACCCCTGCCACCCTCAGCCCGGCCATACTCACCCCTGCCACCGGCACCACTCAATGAACGCCATGGACCGGATGAGCGCGATGGACGCGATGTTCTTCTACTCCGAAGCGGAGCACACCCCGATGCACGTCGGGAGCGTCGCGGTGCTCGACGGTCCCGCCCCGGCATACGGGGACCTGGTCCGCCTCCTCGCCGGCAAGCTCGACCGGGTCCCCCGCTACCGGCAGGTGATCCGACCCGTGCCCCTGCAGCTCGGACGCCCCGTGTGGGTCGATGACCCCCACTTCCAGATCCTCTACCACGTGCGGCACACCTCGCTGCCCCAGCCGGGCGGCCCCGAGCAGCTGCGCAACCTGGCTGGACGGGTCTTCGCGCAGCGGCTCGACATGCGCAAGCCGGTCTGGGAGGTGTGGCTCGTGGAGGGCCTCGCCGACGAGCGCTGGGCGCTGATTGCCAAGACCCACCACTGCATGATCGACGGCGTTGCGGGCACGGACCTCCTCGCGGCCATCTTCGACCTCGATCGAGACGCCGACCCTCCGCCGCCCTCCGCGTGGCGGCCCGCGTCGATGCCCTCGACCTTCGACATCGCGGCGGGATCGCTCGCCGACCGCCTGCGGGAGCCCCTCCGGCTCGCCGAGCTGGCTAGCCGGACCACGCTCGACCGGGTGCCGATGGTGCTGGCGGGAGCGGTGGTGGCCGCGAAAGAGCTGGTGCCACAGTTCATCCCGACGTTTCTCCCGGGACGGGGACCTCCGACGCCGGACAGCCTCAACGGCTCGCTCGGCCCGAACCGACGGTGGGTGTGGACCAGCGCCAGCATGACGGAGGTCAAGCAGATCAAGGCCGCGTTCGGTGGCACCGTCAACGACGTGATCCTCGCCGCGACGACGCGGGGCTACCGGGACCTGCTCGCAGCCCGCGGCGAGCTCCTCCCCCACATGGTGGTGCGCTCCCTCGTGCCCGTCTCGACGCGGGGCGAGTCCGGGCGGGGTGTCGCCGACAACCAGGTGACGACGGTCGTGGTCGACCTGCCGGTCGCCGAGGAGGACCCGGTGCGCCGGCTCGGGCTGCTCCGGGAGCAGATGGACCGCAACAAACGCGGCCTCGGCGCCATTGACGCCGCAGCCATCGTCGGGCTGGCGGACTTCGCGGCACCCACCCTGCTGTCCCTCGGCGCGCGGTCGATGTCGCTGGTCCCCAACAAGCTCACCCAGACGGGCACGACGAACGTGCCCGGCCCCCGCGTCCCGCTCTACCTGCTCGGTCACCAGCTGCTCGAGCTGCGGCCCTACGTCCCGATCTTCGCCGGAGTGCGGGTCGCGGTCGCTGTGCTGTCCTACCTCGACACCTTCGGCTTCGGCATCACCGCCGACTTCGACAGCTTCCCCGACGTCGACACCCTCGCGACCGGCATCCGGCAGGGTTTCGACGAGCTCGTCGCAGCCGCGGACGAGGCCGCGCAGGACTAGCGTTTGAGGTCTCATCTCCAGATCTGTGGTCCCCACCGAGAGGCACAACCCATGTTCAAGGACACCACGGCCTTCAGCGGTTTCTCCGTCGACGACATCCCCGCCGCCAAGGCGTTCTACCTCGAGACCCTCGGCCTCGAGGTGACGGAGGCCGACGGGATGCTCACGCTCCACCTCGCCGGTGACCGGGCCACCCTCATCTATCCCAAGCCCAACCACGTGCCGGCGACCTACACGATCCTCAACTTCTCCGTCCCCGACATCGAGCCGGTTGTCGACGAACTCGGCTCTCGCGGCGTCGAGTTCGAGCACTACACCGGCACTCCGGGCGAGACCGACGAGAGGGGGATCTTCCGCAAGGGCGGCCCGCCCATCGCCTGGTTCACCGACCCGGCCGGCAACATCCTCTCCGTGATCCAGCAGTGACCGCGCCGCACCCCGCACCCTGCTGAACCACTGCGCAACTCCCATCCCGACGTCGGGACCATCGTCCCTGTGCGCGCGATGTCATCGCCTTCATGCTCGGGAACGCCAACCAGGCACGGAAGTTCGGAGCCATCACTCCGGAACGCGATGAGGGAGCGCCACCATGCGACGCAGAACACTCGATGCACTACTCACCACCGGCGGCGCCATCGTCGCCGTCGTCCTCCTGGTCGCCGCCGGGTTGCTCTTCTGGGCCGGGAGCTTCGCCAACAACACCGTCTCGTCGCAGCTCGCCGACCAGAAGATCACGATGCCGTCGGGCGCCGCGATCGCGGACCCCCTGATCAAGCCCTACCTCGAGCAGTACGCGGGCCAGCCGATGACCACCGGCGCCCAGGCTCAGGCCTACGCCGACCACTACATCAAGGTCCACATGAACAAGGCGAGCGCCGACAAGACCTACGGAGAGGTGAGCAGCGCCTTCACCGCCCTCTCGAAGGACACGACGGCCGACCCAGCCGCGGTCAAGACCCTCGGTGACCTGCGCCAGACGCTCTTCATGGGCGACTCGCTCCGTGGCCTGCTGCTCAACGCCTACGCCTTCGGCACCCTCGGCATGATCGCGATGTATGCCGCGGTGGCCAGCGGCATCGGCGCCCTCGCCATGCTGGTCCTCAGCTTCCTGGGGCTGAGGCACCTGAGGACGGTCCCCGAGACGCAGGAGGTCCGCTTCGGCGGAAGGGCCCCGGTCCCCGCGAGCGCCTGAGGGCCGACGACCCCGGATGACGGTGCCCCGACCAGACAGTCGGGGCACTGCCATGTCCGGGCGCCACGGCGTGCTTGGAGAAAACTGGCCACACCCGGGTGTGTCCAGGTTTCCCCAGGGAGGCCTGACCACCGCGGCTCAGGCCGGGCCAGGCACTCCGGGAGCCAGCGACTCCCGGAGCAGGTCGGTGAACGCCTCGACCGGCTGGGTGCCGCTCAGGGCCACCCGCCCGTTGCCGAGGACGAACGGGACGGTCATCGCCCCGAGCCGGGTCGCCTCCCGCTCGTCTGCCAGCACCTCGTCCGCGTAGTCGTCCCCGGCCAGCACTGCGGACACGCGACGCTCGTCGAGGCTGGCCTCGGCCGCGCACCTCAGGAGGACAGCGTGGTCGTCGATGGCCAGACCTTCGGTGAGGTGCGCCGAGAAGAGCCGTTCGAGGATGGCGTCCGCCTCGGCCGGTCCGCCGGCCATCCGGCCGAGGGCGATGAGCCGGTGGGCGTCGAACGTGTTGGCCGGGACGACCGAGGCCAGGTCGAGTCGGATGCCCTCGGCCGCCGCCAGGGTCACCAGACGCACGTTGTCCCTGGTGTCGGCGGCGGACGAGCCCCCAGCAGGGCGGCCGCCACGCGGCATACCGGGGTCGAGCTCGAAGGCCCGGTGGCGCAGGAGCACCTCGGGCGGGCGCTCCCACGCGTCGATCGCCGACCGGAGCCGGGCCTTGGCGAGGTAACACCAGGGGCTGACGAGGTCGCTCCACACGTCGAGGACGATCGCCGGGTGGGGGGCCACCCCTGAGGGGGACGTATGAGCCATCTCTGCATCCTGCCACTGAGAACACGGCAGCGGCCCCCCGCCCTGGGGCGAGAAGCCGCTGCCGAAAGGTCGAGCTCGGTCAGAATCGACCGTAGCTGACGTTCGTCTGGGTCCAGATGACGTGCAGGCCGCTCAACGTGCCGGGGCGCTGTGAGTCATACATCTTGCCGCCGCCGGCGTAGATCCCGACGTGGTAGGCCGGGTAACCGAAGAAGATCAGGTCGCCGGGGACGGGGTTCGAGACCTTCGTGGCCGCCTGACGCTGGGCCTCGGCAACACGTGGGATGGACTTGCCGACCGCACGGTAGACGTATCCGGTGAAGCCGGAGCAGTCGAAACCGGAGGTCGTCGTGCCGCCGTAGACGTAGGGGATGCCCGAAATGCTCGCGGCGATGCCCAGGATGCCACCGCTCGGCGCCGGAGCCGGAGCCGGCGCGGGCTTGGGAGCCGGAGCCGGAGCGGGCGTGGGAGCCGGAGCGGGGGCCTGAGCCGGAGCCACAGTCGGGCGCACGGCGGCGCGGGCTGCGCGGGCGACCGGCGCGGCGGCGACGGTCGGCGCAGCGGCGACGACCCTGGCCACCGGAGCGGCCACCTGGGCGACGGGCGCGGCGACCTTGGCGACGGGCGCAGCGACCTTGGCGACGGGCGCAGCGACCTTGGCGACGGGAGCGGCCGGGGCAACCGCCGGGGCAACCGTGGCAATCTGCACGACGGACGCGGCTGGGACCACAGCGGCCGTACCCGAGAAGCCGATGAGGCCAAAGGTCGGGAGGGTCGTCGTGGCCGCCGGGGCGGCAACCGAGAAACTCTCCGGGACGGCGGCGAGGCTTGCGGCGACCGCCACGTTGGTGTTGCTGTCGCTGGCGGGGGCGGCGGAGGCAGGGATGGCGAACGCCACAACGAGCCCACCCGAGGCCACGACCACAGCGGACGCCATCAAGGCGGGCTGGGCGGAGCGGGCGGCGATGTCGCCGAGTTCGTTGAGGGGATTGAAGCCTGGGGCGCGATGGCGCCCAGAAGGGGTACGAGCCACGGAGAGACCTCTCAAGCGCCTACGAGGTGAGCTGTCGGGTTCGGGTGGGAGGTTGTCTGGTGCACCCGGTTCTGTTCACGGGACGGGTCCCGTGCTGGCGAACTTGACCCCAAGGACGTCTGGCGACGCCCGAAAGTGGTTCCCCCGCTCCTGCCAAGCGATGTGTGTGACGTTCCCGACCCGAGTGGCAGGATTAGGCGGTCCCGGGAGGACCTCACTCCAGGGGGAGTAAGTGGGCCCAAACCTACACAGGGCACTGTCAAATGTCACGCCACGGTCACGGAATCGCCAAGAAATTCCCTGATCGCTCAGAGCAGCGCGGCGAAGACGTGCAGCGCGACGTCCTCGGGCAGGGAGACCCCGGTGGCCTCGAGGGCACCCTCCCGGACGGCGATGATGCGCCTGTCCTGGCGTCTGACCTCGACGTTCGCCCCGGGCAGGAGCCCCGCGACGGTGAGCAGGGTGAGGGCCTCGTGGTCCACCTGGACCGGCTCGCCGATGCGGCGGACGGTGACCAGGATCGGCTGCTCGCCCGCGAGCTCGGTGAGGCTCTTGAGGCCGGTGAGAAAGCTCTCGCCCGCCTCCTCCCCCAGCTCGTCCAGGCCGGGGATGGGGTTTCCGTAGGGCGAGTCGTGATGGTCCTCGAGCAGCGCAAGGATCTTGCGCTCGACCCGTTCGCTCATCACGTGCTCCCACCGACAGGCCTCGTCGTGGACGAACTCCCACTCGAGCCCGATGACGTCGATGAGCAGGCGCTCGGCGAGGCGGTGCTTGCGCATGACCCGTGTGGCCCGCGCCCGGCCGTCTGCGGTGAACTGCAGCTGGCGGTCGCCCCCGACGAGGAGGAGGCCGGCGCGCTCCATCCGGGCGACGGTCTGCGAGACGGTGGGGCCGGAGTGACCCAGTCGCTCGGCGATCCGGGCACGCAGGGGCACGATGCCCTCTTCGTCGAGCTCGAAGATGGTCTTGAGATACATCTCCGTGGTGTCGATCAGATCCGTCACCAGTGAAGTGTGTCATCCGACGTGAGGTCGATGCTCATGAGGGCAGGCAGGCCGCGGTGGTCACGAGGTGCGCCCGCCGTCGGCTGCCCGCCGGGAGACGGGGTCGAAGCGGGGCACCCAGACGCGCAGCCAACCGGCCCCCGCCACGGCGACCGCCCCCATCACGAGCGCCGCCGCCGCGAGGGGCACGAGCGTCGTCAGGGCGCTGACCGCCGCGGGCCCGGCAGCGTTGCCCGTGTCGGACATGAGCCGCCAGCCGCCGAGGAACTGCACGCGCGCGTCGGCCGGTGAGGCGTCGGCGCCGAGGGTCATGACAAGCCCCGAACCGATGCCGTTGCCCACTCCGAGGACCACCGCCACGGCGGTGATGGCGGCAAAGGAGTGCGTCAGCGGCAACAGGGCCATCCCGACGCCGAGCACGACCATGCTGGGGACGGCGACCCACACCCGCCCGAAACGGTCCATCACGCCACCGGCCGGATAGAACAGGAGCATGTCGACGGCGCCGGCAATGCCGAAGACCAGGCTGGTGTGCGCGGCATCGAGCCCGATCGCCTCGGCCCACAACGGCACCAGGGCGGTGCGGCAGGACCGGGCGGCGGCAATGAACATCGCCCCGACGCCGAGGGTCGCGAGCGTGGCCCGCTGTTCGCGCAGGACCGCACCGACCGGGCGTCGCGGCGTCGCGCGCTGTGCGGCCCGCTCCCCCGCGGTGATGTCCCGGACGAGCAGCAGCAGGACGAACGCCGCAGCCGACGCGAGCATCCCGACGACGTATGCCGCGCTGATCCCCCAGCGCGCGACGACCACTGCCCCGACGAAGGGGCCGACGAACAAGCCGATGCGGTTGACGCCCCCGAGCGTGGACAGCGCCCGGGCCCGCAGCGCCACCGGCACCGCCTCCGTGAGGTAGGCCTGCCGGGCCAGGCCGAAGACCGCTCCGGCGACCCCGATGAGCAGGACCGACGCGGCCAGCACCCCGACGGACGGGGCGAGGGCGCAACCTGCCATCCCGACCGCCTCGAGGGCGCAGGCGAGGATGAGGGACGCGCGTTCACCGATCCGGGCGGCCAAAGCGCCGGCGGGGAGGTCTCCTGCCAGCTGCCCGATCCCGAGCAGCGCGATCATGAAGGCGGCGAGGTTGACTTCGGCGCCGAGGTCGCGGGCCGACAGCACGACGACGGGCAGGACCGCGCCGGAGCCGACGGCGCTGAGGGCGGTGGGTCCGTAGGCGGAGAGCGCGACCTCGCGCAGACCCCGAACCGTCTCAGCCATCACCTCACTCTAGGAGCAGCGACGCCGACGTGGACATCGACCTGTCGGCAGAACCCCCTTGCGCGTCGGCCGGAGGCGTTTTACCGTCTGAGGTACACGAGAAGGGAGGTGGTCAGATAGTGAGTTCTTATCGGACACGTGAGGTGACTGCGCCGTAAGCGCAGCCGTTCGGCTGGCCGTCTCGACGGTCAGCACAGGACGCGCGATCGCAATCCACCGCAGTCGCTGCAGCCCGTGGGTACGCACGTAACGTCCAGCGTGCAGCCGGTCCTTCCTGGGAATCCGGTAGCCCACGGGTTGTCCGCGTCAGGGCTGCCTGCGGGCCACGGCCCAGACGCCCGCGTCGTCCAGGCTCGGATGGCTGGCCACGTCGCCGGCCGATGCGCCGCCGCCCGCGCCGACGGCCGTGAACACCAGCCGGTCGTGCAGTCGGTTGCGGCGACCGCCCCAGAACTCGACCTCGGTGCAGCGGATCCGGAACCCGGCCCAGAAGTCCGGCATCGGCACGTCGGCGGGGTCCTCGTGGTCGGGATACTGCGCGGCATACCGATCGTAGGCTGCCTCGAGCTGGGCCCGGCCGTCAACGGCCCGCGACTGCCGCGAGGCCCAGGCGCTGATCCGCGAGCCCCACGGCCGGGAGGACCAGTAGTCGGCCACCTCGTCGCGCTCGATCTGCTCGAACACGCCACGGAAACGGATCGAGCGGAACATCGACGGCCAGGTCAGGGACGCCGCCACGTGCGGGTTGGCCCGCAGCTCGAGGCCCTTCGTCGAGTCGAGGCTCGAGACGAACCCGGGCCCGCGCTCGTCCAGGAAGCGCATCAACACGGTGCGCACGTTCGGGACGCCGGACGCGTCGACGGTCGCGACCGACAGGGCCCGCGGCTCGGGCACGTCGTCCCGCTCGGCGCCGCGCCGGTCGGCGTCCTCGACCCACAGCCGGGCCTGCTGCAGAGGGGTGGGGGCCAGGTCGGCCTCACTCAGACCCTCGCCGGTGTAGTCGCGGCGGTCCACGGTGCTCACGGTGACTCCTGGGTTGCGGGGACGGTGTGTCGTCCAAGGTTAGGCTGGGCCGAAATCCAGTGGAGGTGCGGCATGGCGTTCGGCAGGCTGTTCGTCAAAGGGGTGCGTTACGGCGTGAAGTACGGCCCCGCCGCCAAGATCGTCTTCGACCAGGTCAAGGTTCCGGCGAGCGACTACGCCAAGAGCAAGTTGGACTCCCAGCGCAGCCGCAGGATCGCGATCGACAAGGCGCGCACCCTCGAGGACGGCTCCCTCCTGCGGGTCATCCACGGGGAGAAGCCCGTGTGGATCGTCTTCAGCGGCGACGAGGCGGTCTCGGCCCACCCCAGCCCCGGCGTGCCGGTCAGCGACCTGCTGGTCCGGGCCGACCTGAGCCTTCGGCGCCGGCCGGACGAGCTGCCGACCCCGAAGGACCGGGCGGTGGCAGCGAGGAACAGGGCCGTCGGCTCCGTGCGACGCAAGAAGTCCTAGCGCCCGGCGCCTCACGGCCCCCGCGGGCGGCGTCAGCCGCTGACCGTGATCCCGAGCTGTTCGGCGAGTGCGTCCGCGAGCTCGAACAGCTGCAGGCGGCTGATCGTCGCGCCACCGAGGCTGGTCAGGCCCTTCGGCTCGACGAGTCGCGCGCCCGAGAGGTCCACGCCCTTCAGCTTCGCCCCGTGCAGCTGCATCCCGATGAGGGTGCAGCCCGAGAACGTCACGTCGCGAAGTGACGCGCCGCCCACGTCGGGCTCGATGAGCTGGCAGTCCTCGAAGTGGACGTCGCGCAGCGTGGCACCTCGCAGGTTGAGGAACTCGATCTTGCCCCCGCGGACGGTCACCCGCCGCCACGTCGAGCCGTATGCCGTGAGCGCCCCGAAACGCGCGTCCCTCACCGTGACGTCGAGCAGGCTCGCCTCCGAGAGGTCGGTGCCCACACCGCGCATCTGCGCCAGCGTCGTATCCGTCCATCGCGAGGCGGCGAGATCGGCGCCGGTAAGGTCGCACGACTCGAAACCGCACTCCAGGAATCGCGCACCGGCCCCGCGGGCGCCGGTGAGGTCGAGGTCCCTGAAGGCGACCGCGTCGTAGTCCTCCCCCGGCGCGAGGGTGCCACTGAACGCGGTCCTGGGCTCCGGCATAGGGCCGAGTGTGGCAGCGCCAACCGACGAAGTGGGGGCACAATGGGCCTGCTCTGCACGCACCCCATGGCCGAAGGAGTCCGATGACCACGCAGTTCGAGGTGTCCGCCAGCCCTGGCGCCGCCGACCCGAACTTCAAGCCGGGCCTCGAGGGCGTCATTGCCTTCGAGTCCGAGATCGCCGAGCCGGACAAGGACGGTGGGTCGCTGCGTTATCGCGGCGTGGACATCGACGACCTCGTCGGGAAGGTCTCCTTCGGCAACGTCTGGGGCCTGCTCGTGGACAACAAGGTCAACCCGGGGCTCCCTCCTGCCGAGCCGTTCCCGCTGCCCGTCCACACCGGTGACGTCCGGGTCGACGTGCAGAGCGCGCTCGCACAGCTGGCCCCGGTGTGGGGCTTCAGGCCGCTGCTCGACATCGACGAGGCCGAGGCGCGGGACAACCTCGCCCGGGCCGCGGTCATGGCCCTGTCCTGGGTCGGGCAGTCCGCCCACGGGCTCGACAAGCCGATGGTCCCGCAGCCGCAGGTCGACACCGGCCGCACCATCGTCGAGCGGTTCATGATCCGCTGGCGAGGGGAGCCCGACCCCAAGCACGTCGAGGCCGTCGACGCCTATTGGGTCTCCGCCGCGGAGCACGGGATGAACGCCTCGACGTTCACCGCCCGCGTCATCGCCTCGACCGGGGCCGACGTCGCAGCGTGCCTGTCCGGCGCGGTCGGCGCGATGAGCGGCCCGCTGCACGGCGGTGCGCCGTCGCGGGTGCTGCACATGCTCGACGGGGTCGAGGAGCAGGGCGACGCCCTGACCTACGTCAAGACCGTCCTGGACCGGGGCGAGCGCCTGATGGGCTTCGGGCACCGCGTCTACCGGGCCGAGGACCCGCGGGCGCGCGTCCTGCGCTCGGCGTGCGAGCGCCTCGGCGCGCCGCGCTTCGAGGCGGCTGCGGCCCTCGAGAAGGCGGCGCTCGAGGAGCTGCACGCGCGTCGACCCGACCGGGTCCTCGCGACGAATGTCGAGTTCTGGGCCGCGGTCATCCTCGACTTCGCGGAGGTCCCGGCGTCGATGTTCACGCCGATGTTCACCTGTGCCCGGACCGCCGGGTGGTCGGCGCACATCCTCGAGCAGAAGCGGACCGGGCGGCTCATCCGGCCGTCGTCCCGCTACATCGGGGAGGCCCCCCGCAGGCCCGAGGACGTCGAGGGCTGGGACGCCGCGAAGCCCGCCGGCCACGACGCCTGAGTCTCGCGGCCCAGGGGTTCGCCGGGATGCGCGGCACCCCCTTTCCACGCACTATGCCTGCCCATCAGTGGAGGCAGCGCCCTCCCGCATCCTGCGGTGCCCACCAGTGCGGGCAGCGCCCTCCCGCATCCTGCGCTGCCCACCAGTGGGGGCAGGGCATAGTGCGCCGGAACGGGACACGGGGCCCGGACCGCGGGGAGACATGACCACGCCCGCGTGTGGCCAAGTTTCCCCACAGCCGGGCCCCGTCCGGTGAGGACCGCCCAACGACGGATGCCGGGCCGCACCGGTGAGGGGCGACCCGGCATCCGGGATGGGCAGGGTCAGAGGTCGGGGCCCTCGGTCCGCAGCTTGTCGACCTCGGCCATGGCGTCGCGCAGTCCCTGGAGCCACTCGTCGGTGTGCTGGCCCACCAGGGTCACCGCCCAGCCGAGGGCCTCGGACCGCGACCGGGCGATGCCGGCGTCGACGAGGGTGTCGAGGACCTGACGCTGTGGCTGGCGGAGCCGGGTCATCACCGGCACCGACTGGTGGGTGAAGAGCGCCGACTCGTCGCCGATCCTCACGCCCCAACCGACCTTGCGCCCGTAGCGGGACTCGGCCTCGAGGGCGATGGCGATGCGCTCGTCGCGGCTCTCCTCGCGGAACCTGCTGATCCGCCCCTGCGCTGCCGCCGAGGAGCTCTCCCCGGCAGCGTTGTCGACCGGCGGCAGCTCACCGATGACGATGATCTCCTCCCGGTCGACATGGACCTCCGGCGCGGTGGTGAACCAGCCGGAGGGGAGCCGGCCGGCGAACCAGCCCGCGGCGTCGTCCGCTGCGGGCAGGTCGGCCTGCTGCCAGCCGCCGGGTCGTCCGAAGGGCCCTCGACGGCCGCGGCCGCCCCGGGGACCGCGTCCCTCGCCATGACCGTGGTCCTCGTGGTGGGTGTCGTGTCTCATGATTCCTCCTTACAGGATTACAAGATTACACCCGCACAACGGGTGTCATGCCCCAAAGATTCCCGGCACCGTGAACGGGTCCACCCACTGGACCCGGCGTCCACGCTGCGGGCGGCCTTGGTTTCATACGGGGGACATCGGTGTCACTCGCTCTTTCCGTGCGGGCGCCCGCACGGACCGTTATCGGCCGCCCACGTGGCGGCCCACATCCGAGGTGGTTGCCCGTGACCGACGCCCAGCTGACGATTCCTGCCGAGCTGCTCCCCGGGGACGGACGGTTCGGCTCCGGGCCGAGCAAGGTCCGCCCCGAGCAGGTCGACTACCTCAGCTCGCTCGGGCGCACCGTCCTGGGCACGTCACACCGTCAGGCCCCGGTCAGGAACCTCGTCGGCGAGGTCCGCGACGGGCTCGGCCAGCTCTTCGCCCTGCCGGATGGCTATGAGATCGTCCTCGGCAACGGCGGGTCGACCGCGTTCTGGGACATCGCGGCCTTCGGCCTGGTCCGCGACCGCGCGCAGCACCTCAGCTTTGGCGAGTTCTCGGCCAAGTTCGGATCCGTCACCCAGAACGCGCCCTTCCTCGGCGACTCGACGATCATCAAGGCCGAGCCGGGCGCGCTGGCGCAGCCGCGCGCCGAGGCCGGCGTCGATGTCTACGCTTGGCCGCACAACGAGACCTCCACCGGTGTCATGGCCCCGGTCCGGCGCGTCGCCGGCGCCGACGACGACGCCCTCGTCCTGATCGACGCCACCTCCGGCGCCGGCGGCCTGCCCGTCGACGTCGCCGAGACCGATGTCTACTACTTCGGCCCGCAGAAGTGCTTCGCTGCCGACGGTGGCATCTGGCTCGCCGCCTTCTCCCCTGCGGCGCTCGCCCGCGTCGACGAGATCGCTGCCACCTCCCGCTGGGTCCCTGACTTCTTCAGCCTGCCGACGGCCATCACGAACAGCCGCCTCAACCAGACCTACAACACCCCCGCCGTGAGCACCCTGGCGCTGATGAGCTCACAGGTCTCGTGGATCAACGAGCAGGGTGGCCTGGGCTGGGCCGTCTCGCGGACGGCCGACTCGAGCAGCCGACTCTACGACTGGGCGGAGAGGACCGACTACACGACGCCGTTCGTCTCCGACCCGGCTGCCCGCAGCCAGGTCGTCGGCACCATCGACTTCGACGACGCCGTCGACGCGGCTGCGGTTGCCGCAGTCCTGCGCGCCAACGGGGTCGTTGACGTCGAGCCCTACCGCAAGCTCGGGCGCAACCAACTACGCGTCGCGATGTTCCCGGCCGTCGACCCGCAGGACGTCTCCGCGCTGATCTCCTGCATCGAGCACGTCGTCGACGCGACCCGCTGACGTCGGACCGCTCGGGCTCAGCGCACGACGGCGGCGACCACGGCCACGACGATGAGCAGCACGAGCGCCGCGATGGTGACCCGCTGTCGGAACCGGACGCTCACCTGACCGCCTCGGGCACGGTATCGGGCACGGTCTCACTGGGCGCTGCGAGGACGACCTGCAGGCGCGGACGGCGGCGGGGCTCGTAGCTCACCCGCACATTGTTGCGCCTGCGCAGGAAGAGGGCGACGCCGACCAGCGACAGCCCGACGGCCAGGG